>JARFXO010000001.1:900000-1189784 GCA_029194665.1 Nitrospira sp.
TTTCTTAAATCTTCCCATACTTTTATTGAACTATTCGCCTGGGGAGAATAAGCTATTTCTACCAGAAAGTATGAGTGTTGCGACTCCGTAAAGAACCACGCACGGGAAACAGTGAGCGGCCCCTCAACACCGTTGATTTTTATGTTGTTAAATGACACAGTCCCTCCGGTCAAAATCCCTTTTTCATTCGCCACAAGTCTATCGCAAACTGCGCCAAGCTGACTGCCAACGACGGAATAAAATGATGCTAGGGATCTAATAGGAGAACCTACCAACTTATCTTTGTGAAAAACTGTGATAGAAAACTCATTAGCTAAGTTCCACTTTTGAATTGGGAAGCTTGCTCTCATTACCTCTTCTGAAATTGACTTTCTCATATTTAAAAATTGCTTAAGCTCACTGGCCTTCTCTGGCGTTAAGTCCATTTGCATTTTGACTACCTTTTCAAAATCGCTGATGGTCTTAATTTTCCTAGCCGCCTCCACAAGGCTCTTGGCATCATGGCTCCGTTCTTCGGAGGCGGTGCCAGCTTGAGCTTCTTCCTCCATACCTTTAACCATCTCTGCTATCATTTTCCTGAACGCGTCAGAATTCTCAATTCCACTTATTGAGTGCGCAATAGCTTCGTTAAGAATTGGTATAGAGGTATTTTCCGTTCTCTCTACAGCCAAAGACTCACTCAATACAAAGACTAGGCTCTCGATATCTCGCAATGCTTGACCGAATGGATGCGCAGCCATTCGCATCATCATCTCATCCGTGACTCCATCTCCCAAAATCCGTTTTAAGTACTGATCTACCCCCTTAATTTGTTTTGGTTGCGGCCATTTACTATCTGCGGGAAGCTCAAACGCAAAACCGAGGATAGAATCTTGAAAAATCTTGGGGTTTGCTACCTTTGTTATGTCTTTTGAAATCGCTAATTGAGAAGTATTTACTGAAATCTCTCGACCGCCGAGGGATATTGCGATCTCCGCTTGCTCAGGACGGGCTGTGACTTTGATTTTGTCTTTTGGAAATGGATGTTTCTCCTCCCACTCAATAACGTCCTTTGATGTCGGACTTGTTGACATGAAATTCAGCCAATTGGTGAAATATCTTATTTGTTCAGGTGTATCATCAATGTCTTTTCTATGTTTGGCTGTACAGATTAAATAATCTATGACGAGTAGACCAGTATCTTGGTTTTGCAGTAACTGAGAAACCTTTGGATCGTTCTTATACTTTATAGCTGGTAAAGTTATAAATTCTCTAAATTTTCCCAGAGTTAAGTCCAGGTCAGTAGGGTTAATTCCAACATTTGCAGCTGGCCGCTTACATCCACCTTCCCCAACAAACACTCTTTCTTCTTGGATGGGTTCGTTAAACAGTCCGCATCCGGTTAATCCTAGTAACAGACCAAGGATAGGCCTCAGTGATGCAGATACAGACATGACAGCCTCCGTTTTTTGCAAAATTACGAAGCTTCAATATTGACTTGCACAACTCATGAAATGCGCAAAATGGCAAGTTAAAATGTCCTTGAAACACGGGACACCCACTTTGGGCTTATCGGCCAGTGATATTGTGTCACGCACGACTATTGACTTCACCAGCGTCATCCCTTCCGGTTCGTGACGAATCAACCCACGCTGCGCGACAACCGAGAAGAGCTATGTTCACAGGTCTAATACATCAGGCCGCTGGAGGCACGCCTGTTTCGCCCACGTGGACGCTCATGAGCACCTTGGAGCCAATCCCCTCCTGACGGAATGCGCTCGACTGACGAACCCACCGCTCGAACTCATCACGAAAGCATCGCCGGGAGCCCGGGACGCCGAAGTGAGGCGAGGACGATCGGCACATTGCTGACCTCGGCCCACGACAGCACCGCAATTTCCGGTGCTTCGCTGAACGATTGGATCAGCAGAAGCACTCCGAGAAAGAGGGTAAGGATGACGGGCCAGATCATCGATAAAGTACCAAGAACTAAGGCCAGGGTTATCGCCGCCAACGTCTGCTGAACGAACTGGCTCTTGACCGTGATCATAAGGCCCTCCTTACTTTGCTCTCCACTTGCACGCTAAATATTATTGATTGAACGGGTTCCACCATGTCTCTTTGAAAGCGACTCAATACTGCGTGTTTATACGCAAAGACCATGCCGCGAAGAATCCGCGAGGTGGCGTGCGAATTCCGAAGGATTGCCTTGCTGTTTCTGTAAGTAGTCGCCCCATGAGGCGTATCTCTTTCGATACACGAGGATCCGAATGGATTCAGTGAAGGCGTGCTGGGTCGCTGCATGCGCGATCACAGGCGCAGATGCTGAGCATCAAGTGAAGGGATCACAAGGAGGGAAAAATTTGAGTCGGACCTTGAACAGTGCAAAAGACATGGAGGGTAATACGTTCGTCCTCGCCCCACTCGGGAAGCTTGAGTCGCGCCTATTAGCCCCAATCCGAAAATAATTTCAGCCCCAATTGTCCATCCTGCGGGTCCTCTCGCGGCGAACTACGCCACCATGCTCACTCCACCCATCACTCGGTGGGGCCCTTCCGTTGCACGCGGTGGGGCGCCCGTGTGCCGGTTCGTTACGCCGCGACCTCGACCCTCGGATTGACCAACCGTGACCGAGGTGGCATGAGCGTGCCGACCCGCACCGACACGAGAGCTTGGCCCGGCTCTCGTCTCGCCTGCGCCAACTCCTGATTCCTGACACAAAGCTCCGGGTCGTCCTCCGGCAGCAGCACGATCAACGCATTCGCCGGAATCTTCTCCGCTACCTCGGGATGTTCGACCAAATACAGGTCGAATTCACGGGAGAGCTTCAGATTCTTGGTGAACAGTTCCTGGTCTGTCATCGGAGCCTCCCCTTCAGATACTGGGTCTTGTAGTCTTCCCAGTGTTCTTCGATGTCCTCATCGGCCACCGTGAGCGCCTCGGCCAAGTCCGTCGTCAGGAGCGGAATCTTCTCCGTGCGGCCATCTGGAAAGAGGCGATCGACATGCGGAAACCCGTGCGCGGTGTCGTACCGCACAACGGGACGCCAGACTCCCTCCACCAATGTCTCATATTGCACCACGAACCGGACGACCTTCCCTTGGACGGTGGTATGTTCATGCCGTTTGCGGTCGGAGAGCGTGAGCAAATAACAATACGTGGTGACCTTCGTCACGCAGTCCCTTTCACCCGCGTCTGGTCTCCGCAAATCAGCGAACGGTTTACGCTAAGCGAGAGCGCACAAGAAAGTCAACGGAAACGCTGGCGGGAGAGTAGCGAGCATGGCACAGGCGGCATGGCATAGCTGGGCTCGGATCTTGAACTGTGCAAAACATTGAGGGCAGCGCTTTCGTCCTTGCGGCACCCGGACAGCTTGCGGCGCAACTTAGATGCGCGCGCACCGCGATCCGCCCGAATCTTGCCGACTGGAGTGGGAATGGAATTGACGCCAAACCGCCTTGTGCTGTCTTCCTGAAGCGGCTAGGATCGAGACCCTATGCTCGACATCCACGCTCTGCCCCGTTTAAGTCTGCGCCCCTGGCCGTTCCGTCGCACCGATGAGTAGTCCACCCGAACGCTCGACGTCCCCTGGGACAGCGCTGGCCGCGCTTGGCGTTGTGTACGGCGATATTGGAACCAGTCCCCTCTATGCGCTGCGGGAATGTTTTCACCTCTCCCAGGGTTTGTCGGTCACGCTTCCAACGATCACCGGTCTGCTCTCGCTCATCATCTGGGCTCTGCTGTTGGTCGTGACGGTGAAGTACTTACTGTTCGTCATGCGAGCCGACAATCAAGGTGAAGGGGGCATTTTAGCGTTGATGGCCTTGGGGCAACGTCATCGAGAAGAGTCCGCATTCCCCTTGCGGATCGGCCCGGTGATCGCCCTCGGCTTGCTCGGAGCTTCATTGGTCTACGGAGACGGCATCATCACCCCAGCTATCTCGGTCTTGAGTGCCATAGAAGGAATCGAGGTTGAGACCACGGCCTATCAGCCCTATACGCTGCCGATCGCCATCGCCGTGCTGCTCGTGCTCTTTGGGATCCAATCGCGCGGGACGGGACGACTCGGCGAATGGTTCGGTCCAATCATGCTGCTCTGGTTTCTCACGCTCGCCGCTTTGGGGACCAAGAGTGCGGTCCAGACACCAGAAGTGTTTGCCGCGGTCAGCCCCCACCATGCCGTCCAGTTCCTGCTGGATCATCCCGCGCAAGGTTTCGCGGTATTGGGGAGTGTGTTTCTCGTCTTAACAGGAGCCGAAGCTTTGTATGCCGACATGGGGCACTTTGGGAAGGCCCCCATTCGCCTCGGTTGGTACAGCCTGGTGTTGCCGTCGCTTGTCCTGCAATACTTAGGGCAAGGCGCTCTGCTGGTCCGGCAACCTGAGGCGATCACGAATCCGTTCTACTTTCTCGCACCGGGATGGTTGCTTCTGCCGTTGGTCATGCTGGCGACGATGGCGACCATCATCGCCTCTCAAGCGATGCTGAGCGGTGCCTTTTCCCTTACCCATCAGGCGATTCAGTTGGGTTATCTGCCGCGAATGGACATTCGGTACACTTCCGCTTCCCAGATCGGGCAAATCTACGTACCGGCCATGAATGTGTTTATGCTGATCGGCACCGTCGGCCTGGTCGTCCTCTTCGGCACCTCCAGCAACCTGGCCGCTGCATACGGGATCGCTGTGGCCGGCACGATGGTGACTACGACGCTGCTGATCTTCATCGTCGCTCGACGCCAATGGAAATGGGGCTGGCCGGCCGTCGTGCTCATCACCGGTTTTTTCCTGGTCATAGACCTCTCGTTTTTCGGAGCCAATGTGCTGAAGATTCCTCACGGTGGCTGGTTGCCGCTGGCCCTGGGAGCCGGTCTGTTTCTCTTGATGACGACCTGGCATGGCGGTCGTCGGCTCATCGCGAAGCATCTCTGGAGCAAAATGCCGCAACTCACGGCCTACCTGAAAGAGGTGCTGGGGCAGCCACTCACCCGGGTCCCTGGTACGGCTGTTTACTTGACCCAGTTTCCCGACCTCACGCCGCCATCCTTGGTACAGAACGTGCGGCACAATAAGGTGCTCCATGAACAATTGGTCTTCCTGACCACCACGACCGCCCGCGTTCCGACGGTCACCGGCAGCCATCACGTCCGCATCGAACCTCTCGCCAAAGATGTCCGCCTGGTCGTGGTGCAATATGGGTTCATGGAGACACCAAACATCACCCGCTTACTCACAGCCTGTCGGACGCAAGGGTTGGATCTGGACTTTCACCATGCCACGTTCTTCCTGAGTCGCGTGAATTCACTCGCAACACCGAAGCCTGGTATGGCGCTCTGGCGGGAACGGCTCTTCATCTTCCTCAGCCGCAACTCCCAGCTGGCGAGTTCCTTCTTCCATATTCCCGCTGAGCAGGTCGTTGAGATCGGCGTGGTCGTGGAGATCTAGTTGGCTCAGTGAAGGGGACAATGACGCAGCCAATCGCGCTGGCCTCGATCAGCTCATTCGTCGCGCGCTCAACATAACAATCAGCTCCTCTGTTTCAGCCTCTGCTAGGTAGCAAATCGGACGCTCTATATTTTGAATCGCCTGGTAGCTGGATAAAGAAATTGCCCGTGCGTAGCTGAATAGAATGTCAAGGTTGGCCAGTCTCGTTTCCGCTGATTCTCGGTTGGGATCGGATCGGTGTTTGGAGTGGGGTGAACATCCGCAGAACATGGAGCTCACCCTCACTCATCGACTGCTACTGCTGTCCTTTTGCCTTCCAGTCGTCCAAGAACTTCTTCAGTCCAGCATCGGTCAACGGGTGTTTGAAAAGCGCCTGGAAGACGCTATACGGCATTGTGCAGATATGGCCGCCGGCTAACGCCGCCTCGACGACGTGCTGCGGATGGCGGACGCTCGCCACTAACACCAAGGTCTTGTAGTCATAGTTCTTATAGATCGTCAGGATTTGGCGAATGAGCTCCATGCCGCTGGAGCTGATATCATCAAGCCGTCCGATGAAAGGCGAAACGCACCAGGCTCCGGCTTTGGCCGCCAAGAGCGCCTGTGTGGGTGAGAAACAGAGAGTCACGTTCACTCTGATCCCCTCAGCAGCCAGCCGCTTCGTGGCTTTCAGCCCTTCCGGAATCAGTGGACATTTGACGACGATGTTCTTGTGAATCTTGGCGAGCTCTTTGCCTTCCTTCACCATGGCATCCGCTTCCAGACTCACGACCTCGGCGCTGATCGGCCCGTCCACGATCTTACACACCTCCTGCAACATTTCTCTGAAACTTCGGCCTTCCTTGACCACCAGCGAGGGATTTGTGGTCACGCCGTCGAGCAGGCCCAGGCTTGCCGCTTCATGGATTTCCTTGACGTTGGCCGTATCGAGATAAATTTTCATGGCTGTCCCTTTCCTAGCGAAGAAATCGTGATGCGATACCCTTGCTATCGGTCATTTTATGAAGAACTCAATACCAGTGCAAGAAGTCGATACGCAAGTTTGACAGACTTTCGAGCGGAAGATAGACTCTTGCGGTTGACAGTGACCCTTGATTTTCTAGGAGAAATCACGATGCAACGACTTGCCTGGTTGCTGCTCTTCTCCCTTATCACCCCAGCCTGCTCAGAGAAGAATCCATACCTAGAAGCTTCACTAAAACCGGCCGAGCTCCAGGGAAAGGAGAAGGGGTGGTTTGAAAAAAACTGGGGTCCTCCGGACGCCAAAGCTTCCCGCTTTTTTGGCGGAGAGACCTGGACCTACTATCGTATCGCCGGAGGACAATCCCGGGCTCCACTCTTCAATTTCTCTCCCAATCAATGTCAGATCACCCTCAAGTTTGAGAAAGATGAGAAACTTTCCGACTATACCTATTCGGGCTGCTGATCAACTTAGTTCAAGAGTCTGCCGGCTTTTCCTTCCAAGGCAACGATTTCTTGTAGTTCCAGAATACACCGCTAGACGGGGTGCTCGTTCCGAAATCTTACCGCACACTCCTGGCTGCAGAAACAGTACTCCCGTCCGCCGATCGTTTCGATTATTCCAATTCGCTTAGGGACGAATATGTGACAGACCGGATCCTCGATCATCTGGTCTTGTTCTTCGTCTTGGACTCGCGCAGCCGATTTCTCCCGGCCATCTCGAATTGGTGTTTTGAATCCGCGAAACATTTGTCGGAGCAAGAAGTAGAGAACCGTGAGAAGCAAAACGACTAGGATCAATCTATACATAGTGGTCTATCGAATTAGGCGCCACAATCCTATGAAAGCTGTGGGGGCCTGTCAAGATAACTACCAGCAGGTAATCGTGAAAAACTACTGGGGAAGACACGCGCAAACGACCTATGTTCATAGGTCCGATTGGAGCTCTTGCTAGTGCCGTTCAGTACTTCAGGGGGATTGGCTTACCCTATGCTCTGGTGCTAAACTGCCCTACCATGAAAACCTGCGATAAATGTCATGGGGCGATGCTACCAGAACGAGCAGTGGATTTGGACGCTGGACTGGCGATCACGGTCTTTGCCTGTTTGAATTGTGGTCGTCGGAAGGCAGCTGATCAGGAACCTCGTCCAATCACGGCTCGACATTAATCCTCGGTCCCACCGTCGAACCTCAAGTCACCACCTTCTGATAACACAGAAGGACGGGGCGGTATATCTCGGTCCTTTACAGGCCAACCTGGCGTCATGGTGCACTCTTTTCAGATACACCGCCACCCGGAGAGCACCATTGACTGCCATGCGGATTACAACGCCGCTGACAGAAATCCTCGTAGGGCTTGAATACTTACACACAATTTTTCCGCACACCCGTCACTCGCATCGAGCACAACAGGACCGTGGAGTCGCATTTTCAGCTAGCTGCACGTTGCACATGAGTCAGTGAATGGAACACGGCGCAAGTACTTACTCGGATATTCCGTGAAGAGAAAGACAAAACCGGCTGCTTAGCGATGTTGTCAAGCGATGAAAGCGGAATCAACGAAGATTTAAAACATCCATCATATCGTATAAGCCGGCCGGCTGGCGGACGACCCATCGCGCGGCTCGTAGGGCTCCACGGGCGAACGTATCGCGGCTGCTGGCCCGGTGGGTGACCTCGATTCGTTCTCCCATACCGCCGAACAGAATCGTGTGATCGCCGACGATATCGCCGGCGCGAACGGTTTGTATTCCGATCTCCCCCTTGGTTCGCTCACCGATCAATCCCTTGCGGGCATAGACTCCGACCTGGTTCAAGTCTCGGCCGACCGACCGGGCAAGAACCTCGGCAATTTTGAGGGCCGTGCCGCTTGGAGCGTCCTTCTTTAGTCTGTGATGAGCTTCAATGACCTCAATGTCGTAATCGTCCCCAAGTGTTCTGGCCATCTCGCCGATGACTTTGCAGATCAGGTTGATTCCGACACTCATGTTCGGAGAGAAGACGCAGGGAATCTGCTGGGCCAGTGACCTCAACTCGTCGAGTTGAACAGCCGAAAAGCCGGTAGTCCCGATGACTATGGCCCCTCGATGGTGAGCCACCGTCCGCATATGCTCAAGCGTCGCCTCGGGAGCGGAAAAATCGATCACAACTTCCCCTCGCTCCATCAGAACGGAGAGGTCTTCCGTGATGAGAAGGCCTGCACGACCCGATCCAGCACTTTCGCCCGCATCCATTCCCAACGCAGGATGATCTTTCCCTTCTAAGGCACCAGCCAGGGTCAACGCAGTAGAATCTCGGATCAATGACACCAGTCGACAGCCCATTCGGCCGGCTGCACCCGCTACAATGACCTTGATCATCTTGTCATAGACCTAGATATTGCTTGAGTCAGATCAACGCCGCATCCTTGAGCACGCGAATCAATTTCTCGCGTGTGTCCTGGGCCATCGGGCAGAGCGGCAAGCGTAATTCAGGATCAATCTTCCGCATGAGTCCTAACGCTTCTTTGACCGGAATGGGGTTGGTTTCATAGAACAATGCCGCGAAGAGGGGGGAAAGTTTAAAATGAATCCCTCGTGCTTCGTCGATCCTTCCCTCGGTGAAGCTTTTCACAAGGCCGGCCATTTCCGACGGCATGATATTAGCCGTTACGGTAATCACACCTTTCCCGCCGACCGCCATCATCGGTAACGTGAGGGAGTCGTCGCCGGCCAACAGAGTGAGGCGATCACCGCACATCTGCACGATATCTGAGGCCTGTTGAACAGAGCCACTCCCTTCCTTGACTCCGACGATCGTGTTAATGGCAGAAAGCCGGCCGATCGTTGAAGGCAACATGTTGACTCCAGTGCGACCGGGGATGTTGTACAGGACTAAGGGCAGATCGACGGCCTCCGCAACCGCCTTATAGTGTCGATAGAGTCCTTCCTGTGTCGGTTTATTGTAGTAGGGGGTAATGAGCAAGGCAGCATCGGCCCCAGCCTGCTTCGCGTGTTTCGTGAGCATGATGGCTTCATCCGTGCTGTTCGAACCGGTTCCCGCAATAACCGGTACTCGCCGACGGACTACCTCGACGGTCAATTCGATCACCCGATTATGCTCGTCATGAGAAAGCGTGGCCGATTCACCGGTGGTTCCACATGGCACGATACCGTTGGTGCCGTTGGCGATCTGCCATTCGATCAACTCGGCCAAAGCAGGCTCGTCAATTTTGCCCTGTCGGAACGGTGTGACAATAGCAACAAGCGATCCGTCGAACATACTCCCTCTCATTCCGTTTCGTTGAGAAACGACGGGATTCTCTCGCCACGTACGAGGTCGTCGTAAGTCTCTCGATCACGAATGACGTGAAACTCTCCGCCCTTGACGAGCACTTCCGGTACCCGAGGCCGAGAGTTGTAATTCGATGCCATCACAAAGCCGTATGCCCCGGCGCTCATGACTGCTAACAGATCACCGGGTTTGACGCTTGGCAACGATCGATCCTTGGCCAGAAAATCCCCTGATTCACAGACAGGCCCGACGATGTCCACCGTCTGTTTAGTCCTACGGATCGCTTCCTCATTCACAGGACGAATTTCGTGGTAGGCGCCGTACAAGCTCGGCCGAATCAAATCGTTCATGGCGGCATCGACGATGACGAAGTGCTTGGTTTCTCCGGCCTTTTCATACAGCGCCTTTGTTACCAAGATGCCGGCGTTGCCGACGATAACACGGCCAGGCTCCATCACCAGCGTCAGCCCCAGATCCTTGACGAGCGGCGAAACGGCGTCAGCCAGATCCTGAGGCAAAGGCGGCTTTTCCTCGGAATACGTGATGCCGAGTCCGCCTCCGATGTTCAGGTAGCGGATGTTGATTCCCTGTCTCTTCAGCGTATCGATGAGCGCCACGACCTTCTTCAGCGAATCGACAAACGGTGTCACGTCCGTCAACTGCGAGCCGATGTGGGCATGGACGCCCACAACGTCGGTATGGCTCAGAGAAGACGCCATTTTGTATTCTTCCAGCGCGCGATCCGAGGCGATGCCGAACTTGCTTTTCTTCATCCCTGTAGAGATGTACGGATGTGTTTTCGGATCCACGTCCGGATTGATCCGCAATGCGATCCGCGCTCTTTTACCGACCGAAGCCGCCACCTCGTTGATCGCATGGATCTCGGCCGACGACTCGACATTAAACATAAGGACGTCGGCCTTCAACGCGTCGCGGATTTCCTCCGGCGATTTACCGACGCCGGCAAACACGATTTTGGAAGACGGCACGCCGGCTTTGAGCGCTCGGAACAGCTCGCCGCCCGACACGATGTCCGCGCCGCTGCCTTCCTTTGCCATCATGCGAAGAATGGCCAGATTGGAATTGGCTTTCATCGCAAACGCGATGATATGCGGGATATTCTTGAATGCGCTGTCGTAGGCGTGGAAATGCCGGACCAGTGTCGCATGGCTATAGATATAACAGGGAGTGCCGAGCTCCTTCGCCACACGGCTGACCGGTACCTGTTCACAGTACATTTCACCGTGGTGATACTCGAAGCTATGCATTGCGTGGTTCCTTGTATTAAACCGAGTACATCAGGCCCAAGACCTTTTACCGTATTCCCACAGGCTGCGGTGGAGACAGATCGATGTCCTGGTTTCCCAGAGCAGGATCCTGTTCAGCCGATTCTGTCGCTTGCCGCTCTGCCTCAAGGGCATGTTGTCTTTTCTGCTTCTCGATCGTGGGCGTCACTCCGACTAATTCCGGGGGGACCGGTGCACCAGCCACTCCACAAGAAATCAAGAGCCCTGCCGATACAAGAATAACAACAGCTTTCATGACAGTGACCTTTCGAGGTCTTTAATTCGCCGCTCAACTCGTTCCCGCGCTGTCGCCCCGATTTGTCCCTTGTGATCGATTGCCGCTACGGGAGTCAACCAAGAAAACACGCTCTTGTCGATCCGTTCACAAAATACCCGAAGTTCCTCAAGTGACAAATCCGTGACGTCACGCCCTTGATCGAGCGCGGCCCGGACGATTCGTCCAGTGATCCCATGAGCTTCTCGAAAAGGCACGCCTCGCATGACCAAGTAGTCGGCCAGTTCCGTGGCCAGCAGTCCTCCTCCCTGCAACGCCCGCTTCATGGTCTCTCCGCTGACCTTCAGTCGGCGCATTAATTCCGTCATCACTTGGAGAGATGCCGTTACCGTATCAAGGGCATCGAAGAGGGCAGCCTTGTCTTCTTGCAAATCCCGATTATAACTCAACGGCAGAGCCTTGAGCAGGGTCAGCAGATTGACGAGGTGACCGTATACGCGTCCGGTTTTTCCTCGGACCAGTTCGGGGACGTCGGGGTTCTTTTTCTGCGGCATCATGCTGCTTCCGGTACAGAATGCGTCCGGCAGATCGACGAAGCGAAATTCTTGCGATGCCCATACGATCAACTCCTCGCTCAGCCGTGACAAATGCATCATCACAATTGAGAGGGCCGATGCCGTTTCAATCATGAAATCGCGGTCGGAAACCGCATCCATGCTGTTCTGAGTGATGGCAGGAAACCCCAGCAGTTCAGCCGTGTATCGTCGGTTCACCGGGTAGTTCGTACCGGCCAAGGCACCGGACCCGAGCGGCATGACATTGAGTCGGCCTCTTGCATCACGGAGTCGGCCCTTGTCCCGTTCGAACATCTCCACGTACGCCAGCAAGTGATGCGCAAACAGAACCGGCTGAGCCCGTTGCAGGTGGGTATACCCGGGCATTATCAGTGAGCGGTTTGCACCGGCCTTTGCAACCAGCACGCGTTGAAATCCGGCCAATCGCTCATTCAGCTCGTCCAGCCGAGTACGCAAATACAGCCGAATATCCAGGGCCACTTGATCATTCCGGCTACGGCCCGTGTGCAATTTGCCCCCCAGCGGGCCGATCATTTCGGTCAATCGCCGCTCGATGGCCATGTGTATGTCTTCGTCTTGAGATGAGAAGACGAATTGTCCGCGATCGAACTCGCGTTTGACTGATTCCAACCCACGGACGATGGCGCGCGTTTCCGCCCGCGTGAGGATCCGAGCCTTTTCGAGTGTCTTACAATGGCCGATGCTCCCGGCGATATCCTCGCCATACAGACGACTGTCGATCGTCACGGACTTGGTAAACGCTTCGACCAATGGATCGGTCTGCTCTCGAAACCGGCCGGCCCAGGCCTTCCCTCCGCTGCCGGCCGACTTCGGATGGTGCCTCCGCCTGGCCATCAGGACGAGGCTTTCCTTCTCTGCGCGCGAATCTTCAGTCGCAATGCGTTCAATCGGATGAACCCTTCCGCATCCTTCTGGTTATACACGTCATCTTCCTCGAACGTCGCGATGTCGAGGCGATAGAGGGACTGTTTGGATTTACGTCCGGCCAGCGTACAGCTTCCCTTGTAGAGTTTGACTCGTGCGACGCCGCTGACGTCCTTCTGTGCGTCATCGATCGCAGTTTGTATCATTTCGCGCTCAGGGCTGAACCAATAGCCGTTGTAGATCAGGCCTGCAAATCGTGGGATCAAGCTGTCCCGGAAGTGGAGGACTTCGCGGTCCATCGTCAAGGATTCGAGTCCGCGATGCGCCACGTGCAAAATCGTTCCTCCCGGCGTTTCATACACCCCACGCGACTTCATCCCGACGTAGCGGTTTTCCACCAGGTCGACTCGGCCGATTCCGTGTGCACCGCCCAATTTGTTGAGCTGAGCTAGTAAGGCCGCGGGGCTCATCTTCCTGCCGTCGACCGCGACGGGGTTGCCCGCCTGATACTCGATTTCGACTTCCTGCGGTTTATCCGGTGCCTTTTCCGGTGAGACGGTCATCTGGAATATTTCATCCGGCGGCGATTCCCAGGGGTCCTCAAGAATGCCGCCTTCGTAGCTGATGTGAAACAGATTTGGGTCCGTGCTGTAGGGCTTGGCTTTGGTCGCGGTCACAGGAATGCCGTGGCGATCGGCATACTCAATCAGTTCGCGCCGAGAACGCATGGTCCATTCCCGCCAAGGCGCGATGATCTTCAAGTGAGGTGCGAGCGCCATGTAGGTCAGCTCGAAACGTACCTGATCGTTACCCTTCCCCGTGGCGCCGTGAGACACCGCTTCGGCGCCCTCTTTGATCGCGATTTCAGCCTGTCGGCGAGCGATCAGCGGGCGAGCGATCGATGTCCCAAGGAGGTAGCAGCCCTCATACATCGCATTCCCTCGCAACATCGGGAACACATAGTCTTTCACGAAGGTTTCCCGAAGATCCTCGACATAGACCTTCTTGACGCCGAGCGTTTGGGCCTTGGTCTTGACCGCCTTCAGATCTTCCCCCTGGCCAAGGTCGGCGCAAAATGCGATGATCTCGGCTTGATAGGTTTCCTGCAACCATTTGAGGATGACGGATGTATCCAGTCCGCCGGAATAGGCCAGGACGATTTTCTTGATCGGTTTTGGTTTCATGATGGAAGCTATCTGGTATGTTTCTTCCGGCTGAGCAGCTGGGTCAGAATCGCCTTTTGCATGTGGAGGCGATTTTCCGCCTGATCGATGACGACGGACTGTGCGCCGTCCAGCACTTCCGCCGTAATCTCTTCTCCTCGATGAGCCGGCAAACAATGCATGACGATGGCGTCGGATTTCGCCCGTTGGAGCAGCCGTTTGTTCAGCTGGTAGGGAGCGAGCGTTCGTAATCGTCGAGCCTGCTCCCGCTCGCGTCCCATGCTGATCCACACGTCGGTATACACCACATCCGCCTCTTTCACGGCGACCAGGGGATTCTCAAACACTTCGATGGAGGTGCCGGTGGTTTGGCCTTCCATTCGGGCACGGTCGATCACCCGCTGATCCGGCTGATAGCCGGACGGACAGCCGATCACGACGCGCAGGCCCACCTTCGTTCCCGCTTCGATGAGCGAGTTGGCCACGTTGTTTCCATCGCCGATATACGCGAGGCTGAGTCCTTTGAGCCGGCCCTTGATCTCCTGAATCGTCATCAAATCGGACAAGGCCTGACAAGGATGGCTATGGTCGGTCAGCCCGTTGATCACCGGCATCGTGGCTTCTGCCGCCCATTCTTCGACGATGGAATGGTCATAGGTTCGGATCACGATCCCGTCCAGGTAGCGAGACAGGACGCGCGCCGTGTCCGAGACCGTCTCACCGCGCGAGAGTTGGATGTCGCTCATGGGAAGGACCAGTGCATGGCCGCCGAGTTGGTTCATCCCTGCCTCGAACGACACGCGGGTCCTTGTCGACGGCTTTTGAAACAGCAGCCCTAAGGTCTTCCCGTGCAGCAACCGATGTGGAGTGCCCTGGCGCTGCTTCTTCTTCAGAGAGGTCGCCAAACGCAGCAAGTCGAATACCTGTTGCCTCGGCATCGTCGCGACGTCGAGCAGGTCCTTGGCATAGCCCCCGCCGTTGATTTTTTGTCGGGCTGGCACGGCCATCAGTGAGGTGACTCTTTTCCCGCCGTTGTGCGCTGGTTGAGCAGGATGTCGAGGAGTTCGACGAGCTTATCCACTTCAGGCTGTGTGATCACCAAGGGCGGCACAAAGCGCAGCACCCGCTCGGTTGCGGCATTGATCAGCAGGCCGCGGGCAAGCGCATCGGCCACCACTGCCCGCGCGTCGGCCTCCAACTCCATGCCTTGCAAGAGACCAAGGCCTCGCACTTCCTTCACGATGCGATGACGGTCTTTGCAATCGGCCAACCCTTTTGCCAGGTACTCGCCCATGCGTCGCGCTTGGTCCAGCACCTTTCCTTCAAGCAGCACCCGGCACACGGCCAGCGCCGCGGCACAGGCCAAGGGGTTCCCGCCGAACGTCGACGCATGAGAGCCGGGAGTAAATGCTGCGGCCACCGAGTCTTTTGCCAGACAGGCTCCGATCGGCACTCCGCCCGCGAGACCTTTTGCGAGGGTCATGATATCGGGTATCACGCCGAGTTGTTCATGGGCGAAGAAGGTACCGGTTCTCCCCATGCCTGTCTGAATTTCATCGAGGATGAGCAAGATGTCCCGTTGCGTACAGAGGTCACGCAGCTTTCTCAGATAATCCCGGTCGGCCACATACACGCCGCCTTCCGCCTGAATCGGTTCCAGCATGATCGCCGCGGTCTTCTCACTAACCATGGACTCGATCGCGCCGAAATCATTGAACGGTGCGTAAGCAAATCCCGGCATCAGCGGTTCAAAACCCTTCTGTACCTTCTCCTGTCCCGTGGCGGTGAGCGTGGCCAGCGTGCGGCCATGGAATGAATTCTTCATCGTGATGACTTCAAAGCGGTCGGGCCCATGCCGTTCATGCCCATACCGCCTCGCCAGTTTAATCGCCGCCTCGTTGGCCTCCGCCCCACTGTTGCAGAAGAACACACGGTCGGCAAACGAATGATCTATCAACATTTTCGCCAATGTCACTTGAGGCTCAGTGTAGTAGAGGTTCGAGGTATGAATCAGTTGCACAGCTTGGCGTTGGATGGCCTGAACCAGGTCAGGATGACCATGTCCCAACACATTGACAGCGATCCCACCGACAAAATCGATGTACTCTCGCCCCTCCAGATCGTAGATCTTTGCACCACGGCCTCGTACAATCGTGATCGGCTGGCGATTATAGGTCTGCATGAGATATTTGTCGGCATCGTCTCTCAGGTTTTGGCTCGGCATGACAGCGTATCCCTTGAGAAATAAAGGAAAGCTAGCACAGGGGCAGTGGGAAGAGCAATAAGTGGAGCGGCGGGGGAATCGCCCTCAGGCGAGGCTTGCTCACAGTTCCACGGTCCGTCATCAGCGATAGGACGTATCCTTTCGTTCCGAGTGTGGTAAGCTGCGTCGCCATGATGATGTGCAGACAGTGCAATCAACAGAACCCCGACGAGGCCCAATTCTGTCATCAGTGCGGAACCAAACTGGCTGAGACCAAGCCTGTCGCCGAGGCCGTCCCTGAGGCTCCCGCCGCTCAGCCGATTCAGGACGACGAGACGTTGTGGCGCCAATTCATCGGCCCCAACGCCGACCACTACCTGACCGTATTTAAGAAATTTTCATCACACGGCCGGCCGAAGTTCGCCCTCTCGTGGAACTGGCCGGCGTTTCTCTACATTTCCTTCCTGTGGTTTCTGTACCGGAAGATGTACCTGCACGCGTTCGTCTATGCGGTCGGCCCGATGATTTCGACCTATCTCACGGGAGATTTTTCCGCTGGCATTGTCTGGAGCATCATGGCGGGAGCAACCGCGAACTATCTGTATTATTGGCATTGCCGAGAGCACGTCGGGGACATCAAGAAAGCCGATCGGGTGGATCGTGCCGCGCAAGAAACCGCATTGAAAGAATCGGGCGGGGTACAGCCCTACGTCATCTGGGTCGGCGTGTTTTTCTACATCATCTTCCTGGCGACACTGATGAAGATGATTCAAGAAGGCCCGCCCGATCTGGATAAATCGCCCGGCCGACCGGCCAAGCAAGCAGTCCGGCTGTCACAGACTTGACTTGGCACGGCAATTCAGTATGCTTTGGCCCCTGATCGGATGTTCGGGTTGATGACAAAGGATAGGTGATGGCGCGATTAGTCTTGCTTCGACATGGGGAATCGCAATGGAACTTGGAGAACCGGTTTACCGGCTGGGTGGACGTGCCGCTCTCCGCAAAAGGTGTCGAAGAAGCCAAGCAAGCCGGCGAGAAGCTCCGCGGGTTTGCCTTTGACCGGGCCTTCTCCTCCGTCCTCACCCGGGCCAATGAAACGCTGAGAATTGTACTGGAAGTCCTCGGGCAAACGACTATTCCCGTTGAAAAAGACAAGGCGCTGAACGAACGGATGTATGGAGACCTCCAAGGTCTGAATAAGGCCGAAACCGCCAAGAAGTACGGTGACGCGCAAGTGAAAATCTGGCGCCGAAGTTATGATGTGAAACCGCCTGGTGGAGAGAGCCTGAAAGATACGGCCGAACGCACCTTGCCGTACTATGCGAAGATGATCAAACCTCATCTGCTGAAGGGAGAGACCATCATCATTGCCGCGCATGGCAACAGTCTTCGTGCGTTGGTGATGGAGCTGGACCAATTGTCGAGGGAAGAGGTCCTTGAGCTGAACATTCCGACCGGCGTGCCGCTGCTCTATGAATTTGACAAAACCGGCAAGGTGCTCTCGCACCGCTATCTGTAATCACCTATCGCCTTCGATCACAAGATAAAACTCTTCCATCTTGGGATGCCTGTGCAGCGTATTGGCGCTTCGAGAGGGGAAATCGCCATAGTCTCGCCCCAAGAATTTGGCTTCCGCTCCTCTCAAGGAAGCCCGCATTTGGAACGGGCATGATGTTCGAGGGCCTCCAAACGAGGTCGTCGGGCCCTGTGAGCACATATCAGGAGATGGCTTTCATATGGAAAACTCGCGCAGAAACGCCTTAGGTTACGGGTGAGAGACGCGGCGTGCCGGGTCCTTCTCAACTCTCTGGTTAGGCTTGCTGTGAATCAATGATCCGCTGAATGCTACGTTCCAGTTCTGGAAGTTTCTCGCGCACCACGTCCCATACGAGCTGATAATCCACCCCAAAGTACCCGTAGATCAGACGGTCGCGCATCTGAGCAATCGGACGCCATCCAACCTCGGGATGCGATGCCCGGAACTCCTCGGGCAGGTTCTTCACCGCTTCGCCGATAATTTCCAAGCTCCGCACGAACGCACGTCGCAACGTCTCATCAGCTGCGAAACGCTCATAGGTCAGACTCTGACTCTAATCGAGGAGGTACTCGACTTCCACGAGAATATGCCGCAGGTAGTCACGCGGCTCGAAGGACATCCGTTGCCGCGGCCAAGATGTGCGGCCCAATAAAAGGTGAGAGTGACTCAGTGGTGACCACCTCAACCCGGTGCTCCAACGTGTCTTCGAGCAGATCCGCCAGCGCCATGAAGCGATCGAAGCTCTTCTCTCTCGGAGCGAACTCGACAAGCACATCAACATCACTGTCGGGGCGAGCCTCGTTGCGAAGCACGGATCCGAAGAGCGCTAGCCGACGAACGCCGAGGCATCGAATCTCGGACTCAACGGCTTGCAGCCGCCGGATCGCCTCGTCACGGGTGAGAGAACTTTTGCTCAGGTGGAGAATATACACGAAACATCCGACTGATACGAGGCGGAAGGCCTAACGGCCGGCCGCTCGGTCGCCGGCCCTGCCGGGCGGCCGGAGCGGCGTGTTGGGCGTCGTTGGGGCAGTTGCGGCAGAACCAGCCGCTCTCGCTTGCCGATTCGTCAGGTGCTCGAGGCGTCGAGTGAGCTTTTCCCGCAGGTCTCGAAGATTCTGGTATTCGGGGCAGTTGTACCCTGCCAAATCGAAGTGCAGCCCCGTACCGGCCTTTCGGTAAAGAATCACGCGACGTTTGAGGGCATGCGCGTAACCGACTTCGTAGTAGACGTTCGGTCGCCCGCCTGTCAGGTCGGCAAAGAAGAACTCAGCCGTCTCGATCTCGCCGAGAATTCGCGTCGTGATCTGCTCCTCGTGCTCGATGTCATCCGCCCGAACGGCGCGAACGTCAAACTGCTCGAAGACTTGCTTGACCGTGTCAGCAACGTCGACGAGCTCTGGTCAAGACCTATCCATGGACATCATGATGAAGGCGGTGCCAGGGCGATAGCGAGCAGGCGCTGAAGAAAGAGCCTCTCTTCCCGACGGCCCAAGTCCGCGCGAGGCGGCAACCAAGTCCAGGATATCCGCGATCTTTCCAGCCCAATCGGCGAAGCTGCGCCTGGCAATCTCGGGAGGGCTCGGATCATCGTCGGATTGCCCGGCTGGCTGAACACCCAGGACTGTGCCCTCGTCGTGGAGCACCTCGGCCGTCCATGAGCGAAACTGGCGAAGCAGTAGTGCGGCGCGCAGTGCCTTAGTGCCCGTCATCACGTCTCGCTGGTCAGCCTCCGACGCCAGAGATGCGTTCCTTACCGCATCGGCGATAGGTCCAGCCAGCGCGAGCAGGCGTTCCACCAACTTTCCCGCTTCCTCCCGAACTGGCGCCGGCAATTCCGCCCAGAAATGGTCGCGATCAGGACGGGCCCACTGGTCTGGGCGAGGGAACTCCGCCAGAGCTGTGGCAGCTCGATCGAAGTACACTTCAGCGTCTCGTCGCAGCGCGTCAACCGAAGCGCCAAGGGCTCCCTGCTCTGGTTGGTCAGTCACGGTGCTCCTTCACAACGCCCAACGTCTCGGCTCAGCGGTGCCCGCTTGCGGGCGTCCGCTGAAGCCGATTGTTAGGCCGCTTCATCGCACAAACACCTGGATCGCAATGCCTATGGCTGTCGAGACGACCACGCCCGCCCCAAACAGCAGATAGTCTCGCATGGCGCTCTTCTTCTCACCGGGCGCCACCAGCTTCACAAAGTGTTCGGCAACCGCCAAGGGCGTCTTCTCCAGGGCATCGATTCTCTCCTTCAGTTCCTTTTCCCGCCCAGACATGGTCGCAAGGTCAGTTTCAAGCTGCTGGGCTGCCTGGGCGCGATCCTTCGCGACCTGAGCCAGTTCAGCCAGCACGGCGTCGACTTCGCGTGAGGCCTTGGACAGATTCTCGGTCAGTTCGGCCAGTCGCTCCGAATACGGCTTCTGCGGCTCCTCACGCTTCAGCAGAATCCGAACAAGTCGCTGAATAAGCTCGGTCGAGGCGAGGGCGGCACCGAGAAGACTCGCAGTTGCGCCGAGGATGGTTGGGATGATTTCTGGGTTCATGTGCTTCCCCGACCTGTGGGCGGCCCAACAATGTTTAGACCGATCCGCATAAGCGCGGCATCTGGCTGTTTCAATCCGCGTAACACGCGACGAACGTTCGGACACTATACGTCATTTGTGTCGTTGGTTGCACGAGTTGCAACTGTCTGACTATGATTCATGGGTTCTTATGCGGATCGGCATATCAACCGGCGCGTGGGACATCAGAAACTAGGGTCAGGCATGACTATTGACTTATTGCCGACGGACCAGTGCCCTTGTTGGAGCGAGAACAAGAACGAGGGACCAGCCGGAAGGCTTCGCCTATCGACGTTTGTCTGAAAAGGTGTGTGTCTGGTTCCCTGCGCGAGTAATCAGTTGTCGCGGCAACGTTGCCGTGCTTTACGTTGCTGTGATAAAGTAAAGCACGAGCACAAGAGGGGTACGATGGCTGTTCAGAAGCTCAGTAGTAAAAATCAAATTGTCATCCCGAAAGAAGCTCGGCAAGCGATGGGCGTGAAGGGGGGGGATGAATTGTTGGTGGTCGTCAAGGACGACCTGACGCTGATCATGCCGAAGCCGAAACGGTATGCCAAGGTCTTGCAGGGGCTTGCCAAGGGGACCTATCCCAGCGACTACCTGAAGCGAGAGCGACGATCGTGGTAGGAACGCCCCTGTCCCAAGGTCTTCCCACCCAACGCCAACGCATCGGTCTTGACACCAATGTCTTTATCTATTTCCTGGAAGACCATCCACGGTATGGGGTTTGGTGTGCAACTCTGTTCGATCTCATTGAACGGGGGCAGAATCCCGCGGTCACGTCGACCGTGACCCTTCTGGAGCTCTTGGTTCAGCCGTATCGTGATCAGAAGGAGGAATTGACTCAAAAGATTTTTGCTCTGAGCACCACCTATCCAAAGCTCGAGTGGGTCTCACTGACGATGAATCTGGCTGATCGAGCCGCTGAGTTGCGTGCCCGCTACCGTCTCAGCACGCCGGATGCTATACAGCTCGCAACGGCCATCGGCCATAAAGCCGTTCGTTTTTACGGGAATGATCACGGGCTGCGGCGAGTCAAAGAGATTGAGTGCATCATCGTGGATGACCTGGTCTAGTCTCACTGCAGGGGCCTCTCTCGAAACGGTTCAAACTTCATTGTATCCATTCCTTTCATCCTGGACTACGGAAATGGAGAGTCATCCTTGATTGCTAAGATAGTGGCGAGTGCAATCGCCCGTTTCCTATCGAGGCTCTGTTTCAAGACCGCGCGGCTGTGGCGCTGCGTCATCTGTCGCCCGGTGGATGAGCTCGCGACCGAATTGCAGAAGGCCATCGGGCGGGAACTAACGGATACAGAGCGGCGACGGTTTGGCGTTCCGGAGGCGTTATTGACGAAGCGATAGGGGATCGGTGCGGGTACTGGGACAACGGCATGACCATGTCGGCCAGTGGTTGGCCGACATGGTCATGAGTGCAGAATCAGCGGTTCACGACTTTTCGAACCATTCCTCCATATGGGGAAGTGTTTTGGCTGGTGCTTGCGCCTTGAGCATCCTTTTCACCAGCGGAAGCGATCGGCTCAGGCGACTGGCTGACAACAATCTCGACCCGTCGGTTCTTGCTCCGACCTTCCTCCGTGTCGTTGGTCGCGATGGGACGGGAGTCCGCATACCCGACAGCTCTGACTCGGTCGGCAGCTACCCCACCCTTGATCAGAGCCTTGCCGGCATGTTCGGCCCGCGCCCGAGAGAGCTCAGTGTTGTCCTTATAGGGCCGCCGAGTATCGTACTTGACCGGTGTGCTGTCAGTATGTCCAGCAACTTCGACGCTTTGAGGACGAAATTTACGCAAGGCCACGCCGATTCGCTTGACCAAGGAGGTTCCCGTCGGTGTCATAGTCGCTCGCCCTTTGGGGAACAGTTCGCCCGACGACAACGCAAGGGTCAACTTGTCTCCGCGTTGCTCCAACACCACGCTGCCCCGTTTGAGCTCATCCTGGAGCGCGGTCACCAATTTCTCGTTGACCTTGGTGAGGTCGATCGTAGCTCGTGCCGTCGCGACGGCTTGCCGAGGAACCGCATTCTTGTTTGAGGGATCCTGCTTGGCCAGCTTCGGTAAGCTCTTCCCCAGGCTCGCAAGCAAGCGCTTCGCCTGTGTCAGCTGAGCGTCTCGAGCGGCGATTTCCAAGTCCAGGTTGGCCTTGGCCAGCTGGTATTCTTGCTCTTTCGCCACCAACATCAAATCGAGGTCCGCAATGCGTTGCATCGCTTCGTCGAGCTGGTCGTTGCTGATGACAAATTGTCGCTCGATGTCGTTGACTTGCTGTTTGGCCAACTCCAGTCTGCTCTTTGTCCGGTTCAACTCCTGCGACATTTCTTGGTGGGTGTCTCGTTGGGTGCAGAGCCCCGCGAGTTCCTGCTCCTTTTGATTCAGCTGCGCTTCCAACGTTTCCGCGCGGGTCTTCTCGACATTCACCTGATTCGCCGCCGCTGCCGTTCTTTCTCGCAGGAGGGCCAACTCCTTCTCCTTGATTGTGAGCTGCTCTAAGAGTTGCTCCAACCGCATGGTCTCTTTGTCTGCCTCCGAAACCTGGCTCTGGGGAGCGTCTACGGTAATGGAAGTAATAGGAGTAATCGAGGCGGTTGAAGCAGCAGGAGAGGTATCGTCGCTGTCGATTTTATGGACGTACGAGCCCCCCTCGTTGTCCTGTTGGGCCTGCCGAACATCCGCCGGTTTCAGGAACGCGACGAGCATGGCCATGGGTGAACTCTGACCATTGTCCGATCGCATGGTGGTCGGCTGGTTCTCGGCAATAGACTGATCGGCGGCGGCCAGACTCAATTCCTGTCCATTCACCGTGAGGGTGAAGAGAAAGGCGAAGGCGATTAGCTTTGTAATCATGTCTCACCTCACTACTAGAATAAAGATGATAGGTGGCGGCAACTCTACAAATAGGAATAGGTTCAAAGAATTCGAAATTTCAAAGTCCAACGATCGGCAAACACCCCTCCCCCTGACCAGGTAAAACGTCCGCCACGAAGGAGAAGAAGGCGATTCGACAAAAACCCTGGAGCTATAACTGTTACGCGTTCTTGAAATTTGGGTGGTGCTAGAATGTCTTGCTATGTCCTATACGCCGTCTGGCGCTACTTTGCAATGGGGATTTTTGTTCGCGTCGATTTCAGCCCGCAGTCCAAGCGGTGCCGGAGAATGGGTTCAATGAGGCATGGACGTGACGGGGTTCAATACGCAAACGTAATGGTACGTATCAGGAGAGGCTACACCATATCTGGTGGATCGGATATGGGAGAGTGAAAAAAGTCTCCTACGTGACTGACCTCCTTCTGAGTCATGTTGCGGGAGAGCTGAAATGATCACAATCGATCCACTCGATTACGCGATAACCCAATTTCTTTTCTCGCCCTCCGAAACACTGCGTGAAACATCGAGCGAGTCAATTTCCCGGTAAACGTGTTTTGTTGGCTGGGATGATAGGAACCCAGCAGCGTCACACCCCAGGGTAAGCGATAGACGACACCATGGCCAAATTTGGGGACCGGCGTCGGCGTGGCACGCCCCTGGGTCCGGCAGATCTTGAGATAATGATCGAAGGCGATCTTTCCCAGAGCAATCACCACGCGGTGATTCTTCAGGAGATACACCTCCTCCTGCAAGAATCGACCGCAGCGTTCAAACTCATCCGGCGTCGGTTTGTTATCCGGCGGTGCGCACCGCACGGGCGCTCCGATGTAACAATCCGTCAACGATAAGCCGTCGTCTCTGTATTGGGATGCAGCCTGGTTGGCGAATCCATGCCGATACAATGCGTCATACAGCCAATCACCGCTTCGATCACCAGTGAAGATACGCCCGGTTCGATTCCCTCCGTGTGCCGCTGGGGCGAGCCCAAGTATATAGAGCCGCGCGCCGGGATCTCCGAAGCCGGGAACCGGCCGCCCCCAGTAGGTCCAATCACGATATTGTTTCCGTTTCTGCCGTGCAATCGCCTCTCGATAGACAACCAACCGGGGACAGGCCGTGCATTCGGTGATAGTCTTGTTCAGAACTGTCAGGGATCTCATAGAGGCGACAGTGTAACACGAGCAGGAACCCTATTCTCCTTGCCGGTGATGGAGTGAGCTGTTAGCATGATTTCGCGTTTCTTTATGAGTTCCTGCTCGTACGCCATGGAGGAGACTGCGAATGATGACCTGCCGCAAGCAATCCTTACTTCCTACGATTGCGATTAGTTTCACTATCCTATTGATAGGCAGTTCAGTATCGGCGGCACTCGACCAAACAGATACGAATGGCCAACAACCAGAAAGCGAGAAGGATCTTCTCTTGCCCGAGGTGCTGGACTCACAACCGGAACCGGAGGATCGGCTGGTCATTTTACCGGAGATCAAACGCGAGGGAGAGCGGTTCTTTCTGAGTTCATTCAAGCTGCCCGACAAGATCACATTTGCTGGAGTACCGGTTCCTCTGGATAATTGGCAGGTGAGAGAACGGGTCGAATACGAGTTCTATCAATTTTTGGAAGATGCAGGTGAAAGCATCATCCTCGCCAAACGGACCGGACGTTGTTTCCCTCCTGCCGAAAAGCAGCTGTCCGATGCCGGTTTACCGGATGATCTCAAATATATGTTGCTGGTCGAGAGCAAGTGCATTTCAGCCGCCTACTCGAGAGCCAAGGCGTCCGGTCCATGGCAATTCATCCCCTCCACCGGACGCCGGTATCGACTGAAGAGCGACGCAGTCCGAGATGAACGTCGAAATCTCGAAATGTCCACCGAAGCGGCCGTGAAGTACCTCAAGTACCTCAAGGATTTTCAGGACAACGATTGGTTCTTGGCTATGGCCTCCTACAACGCCGGCGAGGAACGAATCCGCAAGCTGCTCAAGGAGCAAAAAATTTCCGACTATTGGAAGATGCATGGCCCACGCGAGACCCTGCGGTATGTCCCCCGTATCATCGCCGCGAAAGAAATTTACTCCCAACCGGAGAAGTATCTCGGGTTGACCAAGAAGGATCTCTACATGCCGCTTGAGATTGAAACCATCACAGTGAATATTAAGGAATCCCATCGCGCGATGACCTCGATCGCCGAAGAATTCGGCACGTACCTCCTCGAGCTCAAGATGCTGAATCCTGAGTTTAAGAAAGATGTGCTCCCTCATGGCACCTATCAAATCCGCGTGCCCCGGCAGACCTGTCCTAGCCGCTGTTTCAAACAAGAAAAGATTCCCTAGCGCCATGCGGCTTTGCCTTCCCTCCTCTCCTGCACGGCCACTCCTTCAAAAGCTGATAACCGCAGGTCTGGATGCTGCCGACCCGTATCAGGCCGTCCTTACTAGCGTCTCACTCAATGGACATTCCTTGCGAGTGGGACGTAGGACCTACGACCTTTCGTGTGTCGATCGTGTAGCAGCGGTCGGCGCCGGCAAGGCGTCGGCAAGGATGGCACAGGCATTAGAGGCAGCCTTAGGCACAAGATTGGAAGATGGACTCGTCGTCGTCAAGACAGGCCACGCACTCGCCACCAAACGGATCACCGTGGTCGAAGCCGGTCATCCGATTCCGGATCGTGCTGGCCTTGAGGCCACTCAGCAGCTTCTGGCTCTGATCCAAGGCCTTGCCCCTCGCGATCTGTTGTTCGTTCTCTTGTCCGGAGGTGCATCGAGCCTGCTCCCGGCGCCAGTCGCAGATATCACGCTGACCGACAAGCAACGCACGACGCGCCTGCTGCTCCGCAGCGGGGCAACAATCAATGAGATCAATGTCGTGAGGAAACATTTGTCACTGGTCAAAGGTGGCGGGTTGGCCCTGTCCACCGGGGCGAAGGTTGTAACGCTCCTACTCTCGGATGTTCTCGGCGATGATCTCGGTTCTATCGGCTCGGGACCCACAGCAGCCGATCCTTCGACGTTTACGGACGCAGTGGAAGTGTTGCAACGGTATAGATGCTGGCATGCCGTGCCTGCCGCCGTACGTCGCTACTTGTGCCGAGGCCGAACAGGAAATGTGCCGGAGACCTTGAAGCCTGGTTCACGGCGGTTGCGCTCCGTGCAGCATCACATCATCGGCAACAACCGGATGATGCTGGAAGCGGTCGCGCGCGCCGCACAGCAGGCAGGGCTCCACCCCAAGTTCGTCTCTGACCCTATCGTGGGAGAAGCGCGCGCAGCAGCGAAGCAGTTGACGGATCTTGCCAAGGCGCTTACGGAGGGACCTGGTGGCTTGAAACGCCCCTGTTGCGTGGTGGCGGGTGGCGAGACCACGGTGACGGTCACGGGTCATGGAAGGGGTGGACGTGCCCAGGAATTCGCCGCTGCTGCGGCATTCGAGATCGCCGGCCTCCCCAACACATGGGTCGTGGCACTGGGCACCGACGGAACCGACGGACCCACCGACGCAGCCGGAGCAATTGTCACCGGAAACACTGTCGCGCGAGCAACGAAACTCGGCATTGATCTCCGCTCATCCTTGAGTCGACACAATACCTATCCTGCCTTGAAAACTCTTGGATGTCACATCCATACCGGTCCCACTGGAACAAATGTCAACGACCTTTACCTTGTCCTGCTGCTCTAGCTACTATGCCGACTTATGGCCCGTCCCCTTATCCTTCCTCTGATTCAGTGTCTCGATGTCACTCTCACAGGAGGAAAGGCCATCGGGCTCGCAAAGCTCATCGCGGCCGGCTTCTCTGTCCCCCAAGGGTTCTGCGTCACGACAGAAGCGTACATCCAGTGCTTGCAGACCTTAGGGTTTGTCGAGAATGAGGAGTGGCAGAGGGCCCGTGGATTATCTGGAGACGAGCGGGCGTCGGCGCTAGGCGATTGCCGGACTCGCATCAGACAAGCAGAAATTTCCCAACTTGCCGTTCAATGGAGGATGACACTCCAAGCTCTCAGTCTACCGCCAAGCCAACGCTGGGCCGTCCGATCATCAGCCACGAATGAGGATGCCGCTCACACCAGCTTCGCCGGACTCTATCGCACTCACCTGGGCGTGATTCTGTCAGACATTGATGCTGCGGTGATGGACCTCTGGACTTCACTGTGGGAAGAACGGGTGGTGAGCTACGTAGCTCACACGAAGGACCAGACCGCTCCACGGATGGCGGTGGTGATCCAACCGATGATCGACGCTCAATCGGCGGGAGTGGCCTATTCAATACATCCCGTGACCGGGCGATCGAATCAGGTGACGATCAACGCCGTACCTGGTCTCGCAGCATCGCTGGTCGATGGCACAGTCAAGCCGGACCAGTATGTCGTGGAGGTCACTCATGACAAGCAGCCGATCTCGGTTCGCAAGCGCATCCTTGCGCATCACTCCCAACAACTGGTCGTTTCCAAGGAAGGGCTGCAAGTCGAACGGTTTGGCAACGCGATCCACATCCAATCATCGCTCACCGATGCACAGCTCGTTTCCCTCGCACAGACGACGAAACGGGTGGAACAGGTCTTCGGTCACCCCGTCGATCTCGAATGGGCCTTCAATGCCGAACAACTGTGGCTCCTACAGGCCAGGCCGATTACGAGGGTTCGCCCTTCTTCCAATCTCACGAACGACGACTGCGAGTGGTCGCGAACGAATTTCAAAGAGACCTTGCCCGAACTGCCGAGTCTGTTGAGTCTCTCATTTCTTGAACGGTTCATGGACCGCCATATCCTTTCTCATTATCGAGGACTTGGATGCCGTATCCCCGAGGGGCTTACGCCGGTCCGTGTCCTGCGAGGACGCCCTTATCTGAACGTGACCCTGTTCCATATCCTGATAGCCCAACTAGGCGGAGACCCATCGCTGAATGCCGAACAGATGGGCGGCGAACCGTTGCAAACCATCCCCAAGGTACAGCCGATCAACGGGGCGGCGCTTGCTCGTGCCTTGTGGGTGATGTGGGCGGAAATGCGGCGGGGTGAGCGGGCCGGTCCAGAATTGTTCCGGGAAATGAAGGATCTGGCTGCGACGTATCGCCGTGAGCGAATTCTGCACCTGTCGGTGGAAGATCTCGTGCGCGAGATCGACAAGTTCGGCCCCTGGTTAGAGGGCCGCGACGTCACGTTCGGCATTGTCGGTGGCGTCGGCCAATGCCTCGGGATTTTCAGCCGATTCCTGCCTCGGTGGGTCGGACCAGACTGGAGAGGCTTGTTGAACGCCGCTCTCCAAGGACAAGGAACCGTCATCAGTGCACAACAGATTATCCGCCTTGCCGGGCTGACGGATATCGCCCGAGACGAACCGGCTGCAGGCACATTTCTCACATCGGAGCCATGGGAACCTGCACGGTTTCGCGAGACTCTTGCCAATACGAAATTCCTACGGACCTTCGACAGGTACTTGGAGGATTATGGCCATCGCGCAGTCGGTGAATCAGACCTCATGTCCCCACGTCTCGCCGATACCCCTGACTCGATTCTGGCTATCGTGCGTACTCAACTCACCTCCGGCTCTCCTTCACAGAGGAGCATCCTCTTGCGTCAGGGCAACGCCAGGACCGCTGCGCTGGCTCGGATCAAAGAACGCATCGGGCTGCGCTACCATAGGTGGATCGTCTTTACGTGGTGTTACCGAAGGGTCTGTCGCTTCTTCGCGTTGCGTGAAGCCAATCGACACCACTTGATGTATTACTCGACCGCCCTCCGCAGTCTCTTGGTGCGCCTCGGAGACCTTCTGGTCGAGCAGGGTCGGCTCCACCAGGCTGACGACATCTTTTTTCTGACGACCGGCGACCGGGACGACCTGTTGGCAGGAGACACCCGAGACTGGAAGGCCGTGATCACGGCCCGGAGAGCCAAGCGAGATCACGATGCAGCACTCAAGGTACCGGACACGATCCGCGACTGGGAAACCTCGAGCAAACAGACCGTGATATCCGACAAATCTGAAAGGAACGGCGTCTTGTCGGGCACGCCGATCAGCGTCGGAACCGTGGCAGGTCCGGTGCGAGTGGTCCGTTCGCCGGCGGATTGGACCAGGGTGATGCCGGGAGAGATTCTGGTGGTCCCGGTTATCGACCCCGGATTGGCTCCTCTTTTCGGTCTTGCCGGAGGCTTGGTCGCGGAAATGGGCGGCACATTGTCTCATGGAGCCATCATCGCTCGCGAATACGGACTGCCGACCATCGCCAACGTGAAAGGAGCCATGGCACGGCTTGCTGATGGGCAGCGCATCACAATCGACGCCGCGTCAGGGACCATTTGTACCGAGTCGTCCCCCCAACAGGAAGGCAGATAGAGCTGATCGATCGGGGCCTTCTGCTTCCTTGACCTTTCTCAATCCATTGCGTACTCTCCAGAAAATTATCGCGCTATAACGCTACATATAGGAGTTTGTGCTTCGATACTTGTGAGAGGGGTCAAGCATGCCCGACACAGTTATTCTTGCCATAAGCTTCGTGGGAGGACTAGTCCTGGGCGGTCTGCTGACGGGTCCGTTGATTACCGGTCGCCTGCGGATTCAGGCTCAACGAGCCGAGGCAACCGTGGACGAACTGCGAAAGGAACTCGAACGGGAACGAGACACCCTCGTGTCGGTACGCCAAACCTGGGCCGTAGCTCAACAGGCCCGAGTGACGGCGGAAACTCGGATGGAAGATACAGCTCGACAACTTCTGGAACAGAAGTCCCTCATCGACCACACGCGCCAAGAACTCATCGGATCGTTCCAGGCTCTTTCCGGCGAGGCATTGAAGCAAAATAACGAAGCATTCTTGAAGCTCGCCGCCGTGTCGTTCGAAACCTTGCATGTCAAAGCGGACCGTGACTTGGTGCAACGACAGCAGGCGATCGATGCCTTGGTACGCCCGCTCCAGGAATCGTTGCAACGCTATGCCGAGCAAGTAGGTTTGCTGGAACAATCTCGTCAGTCGGCCTATGGTGGATTGGATCAACATCTACGATCGTTAGCGGAATCGCAACACCGACTGCAGCAGGAGACAGGCAATCTAGTGAAAGCGTTACGGGCTCCGACCGTGCGGGGCCAGTGGGGTGAGTTGACGTTGAAGCGAGTGGCTGAACTCGCTGGTATGGTGGACCATTGCGATTTTGTCGAACAGCCGTCTGTGAACGGCGACGATGGCCGTTTCCGCCCAGATATGGTCGTCCAGTTGCCCGGAGAGCGCCAAATTATCGTGGACGCGAAGACCGCACTCTCGGCCTACCTCGATGCCCATGAAGCCCAAAACGAGACCCAACAAGCGGAGGCATTGCGCCGCCATGCCGCTCAGGTCAAAAGTCGCATGGACGAACTGTCTCTGAAAGCGTACTGGACCCAGTTCGACCGTGCGCCGGAGTTTGTCGTGTTGTTTCTCCCGGGGGAGCAATTTCTCGGAGCGGCGCTGGATCAAAATCCCCGTCTGATTGAGGAGGGGTTTGCAAACGGGATCGTATTAGCGACCCCGGCGACGCTCATTGCGTTGCTTCGAGCGGTCGCTTACGGCTGGCGCCAAGAACGCATGACCGCCCATGCGGAGGAAGCAGGTCGGTTGGGCAAAGAACTGTATGAACGAATGGCGATACTGGCCGAACATATGAACGATGTCGGCCAGGCCCTCGGTAAGAGCGTGTCTGCGTACAACCGGGCCGTCGGTTCTCTTGAGACACGCATTCTGCCAGCAGCAAGGCGCTTCAAGGAATTGGGGGTGTCGTCGGATAGGGACATCCCGGTGCTGGGGCCGACGGAAGTGGTTCCCCGCAAGACCTTGCCGTTTGACGTTGAATGAAGGAGTGGAGATGACAGACGAACAAGCCATGGTCGAAGCATTTCATAAGAAGTTCGAAATTGTAGTGCGACCGGTCCCGACGGATTTGAATGAGGAGACGAAACAGCTTCGCGTTCGACTCATTCAGGAAGAGTTCGATGAGTTGAAGGAGGCGATGGCCGCCGGAAATCTCGCCGCGGTGGCGAAAGAAATGGCGGACCTCCTGTATGTGACCTATGGAACTGCGGTGTCCTACGGGATCGATATGGAACCGGTGTTTCAGGAAGTGCATCGGTCGAATCTGAGCAAAGTCGGTGGCTACAAGCGGGCCGATGGGAAATGGGTGAAGCCGCCGACGTACTCGCCGGCTGATATCGAATCGATTATGGAGGTACAGCGGGAGCAACTGGTGGCGGAGCGGCTACCTATGCATGGTACCCCGGTCGGTATGCCTCGGAGTTCATGAAAGATCCATACTGCCCAAGCTGCGGAACCCCCTTCGTCCGAGTCGTTTATGACGAAGGACCCTTGGAGCGACTCTTGAATCGCTTCAGGATATTTTCATTCCGGTGCCAACTCTGCACCACACGCTTCCGTACCTATCGGAATCAGCTTCCTGGCCGGACTTCAGCCGCGGATCGCCGGCAATACAAACGATTGCCGGTGTCGTTCCGCGCCAACCTTCTCGCAGAGCATGCCGTACGGAATGACCACCGTGTGACGGATATCTCCATGGGGGGGTGCACGCTCGAGACGACGACGACCTTGCCTCAGGGGACCTGTATCGGACTCGTCATCAAACCGGCTTCAGACGAAGAACCCATTAAGATTGGGTCGGCCATGGTCTGTTCTTCGCGACCGGAATCGATGGGCATCCGATTCCTCGAAATGGTGGCGGATGACAAGAACCGCCTCAGTCAGGTGATCCTCAGCTTGCTGGTAGGACAAAGCCTCCACTCGAATCTCCTCTCTTGAGGGTACCTCACCGCATCAGGTAGACCGCCGTGGCAGAGCGGCCAGAAGATTATCGATAAGCCGAACGGATCCTATCCGCACCGCGCCAAGTAGCACAACTCGCGACCGCACATCGGAAAGCGGTTCCAAGGTATACGGATCGCAGACTGACAGATAGTCGATCGTAAGGGTCGGTTCCGTCTTGACGACCTGAACCATCGCTGAATGTACTGCTTCCGCGTCGGTGACGCCGCTTCGAATCGCCTCAGCTCCTGCCTGTAGGCCCTTGTACAACGTGACGGCACGAATTCGGTCATCCGCTGAAAGATAGACATTGCGTGAACTCATCGCCAGTCCGTCTGCTTCACGCACGGTAGGACAGACTACAATCTCTACACCGAGGTTCAGATCCTTCACCAGTTGCAGGACCAGTACCGATTGTTGAAAATCTTTCTGCCCAAATAGCGCGATCCGAGGGCGGATTATTCCGAAGAGCTTTGTCACGACGGTTGCAACGCCGGAAAAGTGATGAGGACGCACCTCCCCTTCCCACCGGCATGCAATCGTCGGAAGCGTCACGATGGTTTGAAATCCTTTCGGATACATCGCCTCTACGGTCGGCTCAAAACAGATATCTACGCCTTCTTTTCGGCATAGGGCTCGATCCTGAGAGATAGGGCGGGGGTACTTGGCCAGATCTTCCTGAGGACCGAACTGTGTGGGGTTCACGAAAATGCTGACGACCAGTGCATCGCATCGCAACCGCGCCGCCCGTATCAGCGCCCGATGACCCTCATGGAGGGCTCCCATTGTCGGAACGAATCCAATCTTCACGCCTTCGCGAACAAGTCCCTCGCTCCAAGCTGCCATTGCTGTAAGGGAGCGAATGATCTTCATGAGCCAGGTTGTGAACCGCAGCCTGGGCGTGAACCGTATCTCGTCGAAGGCTGGGGGAAGAGGAGACGTACTTGGGACTGGTCCTTAACGTCCGTCAATAACTGCGCGACCGACTGTTTGAGCGTCGGATGCACCCACAGCGGATCGAGCTCATTCATCGGCATGAGGACAAATCGTCGCTGATAGAGACGAGGATGCGGAACGGTCAACCCTGGTTCTTTGATCACACGCTCGCCATAAAAGAGGATGTCCAGGTCGATCGTGCGAGGACCTGACCGGTTGTCATCATCCCGACCAAGAGAGCGTTCGACTTCTTGTAGGATCGTTAAGAGACTGCGTGGCGTGATATTCGTTTCAAGCTGCACCACCCCGTTGAGGAACCAGTCTTCACCTGGATTGGTTCCGTCGTGAACCGGCTCCGTTTCATACAGCAGTGAGACCCCTTTGAGCCTGGAATGTGGCAGGAGACTCAGCAGCGTGACTGCCCGATCGCAAAAATCGATTCGATCGTCGACATTCGACCCGAACCCGATGAAGACGGTCTCAGGCATATGCTCTCGTGATGCGTTATTCGTGAATCGTTAAACGAGACGGAACTTTCACGATGCGATTAACGGTGAACGTTTAACGAATAGCGATTCTAGAATCCTGTCTGCTTCATCCGTTCAACCGCTTCCGCCAACCGTTCTTTGGAGGTGCAGAGCGTCATACGGATGTAGCCTTCTCCAGGCGCGCCGAATCCATTGCCGGGTGTGGTCACGATACCGGCCTTTTCTAAAAGATGCGCCGTAAACGACGTCGACGTATAGCCCTTCGGTACCGTCACCCACACGTAGAACGCGGCTGGAGGAGGATCGACTTCTAAGCCCAGTTTCTTGAGACCAGGGATCAGGGTATCTCGACGATCCTGGTAAGTCTTTCTCAAACTGTCTGTCACCGAGTCGTCCATGGCTAGGGCCGTAATCCCGGCCTCCTGAACCGCCTCAAAACAGCCGGAGTCCAGATTGCTTTTCACCTTGCCGAGGCCGGCCAAGATTTCCTTGTGACCGACTACAAAGCCGATGCGCCAACCGGTCATATTGTAGGTCTTGGAGAGAGAGTGGAACTCAACCCCGACGTCCGTTGCACCGTCGACTTCCATGAAACTCGCCGGGCGGCGCCCGTCATAATACACTTCTGAATAGGCGGCATCGTGACACACGATCACCTGATTCTCCTGCGCAAATTCCACCACGCGCTTAAAATAGTCCTTCGACATGATCACCGAGGTGGGATTGTTTGGAGAATTGAGCCACATCAGCTTGGCCTTCTTGGCCACCTCTTTCGGGATCGCGCTGAGGTCAGGCAAGAAACCGTTGGCCTTCGTCAGCGGCATGATGTGGGACAGGCCTCCGCAAAAGCTCGTGCCGACGGGATACACGGGATAGCCGGGGCTCGGAACTAAGACGACGTCGCCGGGATTAACAAAGGCCAGATGAATATGCCCAATGCCCTCTTTTGAACCGATCAGCGTGAGAACCTCGTTTGCCGGATCAAGCGTCACGTTGAATCGGCGTTTGTACCAACCAGCCACGGCTTTTCTGAAGGACAACATGCCTTCATAGGACGGATATTGGTGATGCTTCGGGTCCTTGGCAGCCTTTGCCAAACTGTCGATGATCGGCATCGGTGTCGGCAGATCGGGATCGCCGATGCCGAGATTGATGATATCGACCCCACGTGCGATGGCCTCTTGCTTCATTTTGTCGATCGCGGCAAACAAATAGGGAGGTAGTGTCTTAATGCGTGTGGCAACTTCGATCGGGAAACCGGACATTCCTTTGGCTCCTTTCGAGATAAGTTCACATGTCGGAAAGCTACAAGGTTAGAAAGCGCAGAGAGAGACTTTCCAGCTTTTCCGCTTTCACAATGGAAGCGATAGGGTACTTCAGCACAGAGTCGGCAATCAACGTGCAGAGGTAAGAAGATGGCCGATCAAGCGGTCAGCCGTTTGATGGAGCTGCGGAAGCTGTGACAGAGCGGCTCGTTTGACCTGCTGTGCCGTAAGACGAGCCTTCATCAAATCCGGTGCACATTCATAACATAGCGAGTCGATCCCATTTTCCTCCATTTCCAGATGAAAGAGAAGGCCATAGGCACGATCGCCATAGCGAAACGCTTGCACCGGCGCAATGTCAGAACCCGCCAATGACACGCAGTCCTTCGGCAGGTCAAAGACCTCCCCATGCCATTCAAAGACGGGGAAGAACTCAGGGCCGGCCCCAAACACAGGGTCCTGTTTCCCTGCATCAGTGAGGCGAACAGGGGTCATGCCGATTTCCAATGCCTTGCCTGATCGTACCGTGGCGCCGAGCGCCTTCGCCATGAATTGACTCCCCAAACAAACCCCGATCATCGGCGTACCGGCGAGCAATGCAGATCTGATGAAGGCTGTCTCCTCGGCAATCCACTTGTCGGAATCATTCACTGACATTGGTCCGCCCATCACGATCAGAAGATCACCGGTACCCCTGGGCAACCCATCTCGTGGAACGAGATGGTGCTTCAATGCCATTCCCCGCTTGGAAAGAGACGCTGCAAAGGCTCCGGGACCTTCAAAGGGAACATGCTGAAGACAGGTCGAGCGCATCGTCATATCCCTTGGCCATCAATAGGACAAACTGTCACGCTCATGCACTAGTAACTCTGCTTCGCCATTGAGATGGCAAAAGACATCGCGGTGTAGAGCAGGCTTGTGACACAGGATGCCTGTAAAATTCAAGGCTCGATCTGTCAGACAACGTCGGCGTGACTCACATTCTGACAGCTTCGTTCCGATGATGCCACCAGGCTGCTGGTGCGTCCTGCAAGACATGCGGTCGCCGATCCGTTCTGCAGGTTTGCGTGCCCTCTGACGATGACGGGGGGCCACTCGATGCCGGGCTGTCATACACTCTTCTGCAGACCTTGTTACAGAACCTGCTGACAGTGTCCGACAGATACAGCCCTGGTTCCTATCAAGGAGCGCGTAAACCGGGTGCGCTGGGCTGCACCACGCAGGGTCGGAGGGTAAGATTCTCAAATGACGCAACGATCGGTCGCCCGGTAAGATTTTAGATGACTTGATACGTAGTTTTTACATTTCGGTTTTCCCTTGCTATACTCCTCCGCTGGAAAATGTCCCTGATTGTGAGACTCAGAAGGAGTAACACAATTATAGCTCTCTCACTGTGTATCCAATTTTCCCATCTCCTGGATCAATTTTGATACAGACCACGAGATGTTGCCATAGTAACACGATTGAAGAGTCAAGATCTGAAGTTGGCACTTCGTTTGCTTCGAACTATGGTTGTGGAACTCAATGACATTCATCAACCGTGTCCCTTTTTTAAAGGACTTGCACTATGAAAGCGCTCGAGAAGGATGACGAGTACATTCTGAATCACTGCACGCGCTATCTGGCACGGACCAATACTGACGAACGCCACAACTTTGGACAATATCCGACCGGTGACCCACGTGGGCGCGTCTGCGAAGCCTGGCGCTTTCCGATCGTCGACACGTTTTTTGACGGGCAAGATCCAGAATCCAGCTACCGCTTCAATAAAGTCACGTTTGTCTACCGCAGCTTGAACGAAGAGACGCCGAGTCACGTTGCAGTCGTGGGCACCTTTACCGCTTTATACGACCCGGTGCCATTGAGTCCTGTTACATTGCAGGACGAAGAGACGGGCTACTATGCGGTATCGGTGCAGGTTCCCAAAGGAGAGGTACACACGTACCAGTATCTGGTGGATGGTCAATTAGCTCTGGACTCGATAAATCCGCAGCGTATCGAGTTGGACAATGGGAAAATCTGGTCCTCCTTTTTCACACAGTTCTGCAGTCAGCCCATCCGTCTCGATCGGCACGAATACGAATTACTGATCCGCTTGACCGACCATGTTCTGCCTTTTCGTACCCGCGACGCGCAGAACTTTCTCAATCGGTTTTACAACATGCTCGACCGCCAGACGAAAGAGACCCAATACAGCTTGGCCTACCAGCTGGATGAATCGGTCGGCGTGGCCAATTTCCTCGACAAGCTGCTCGCCAAGGAAGAAAACCATCATCTAATCGACTACAGAATCTGTCTCGGTCAGATCGATCGGATACTCCGACAACGTTATCCACAAGCCGAACCCGCCGCTCTCTCGAAGGAGGCTTATATCGAGATCTACGCGGACCTGGCATCAGGGCGGGTAAACGGGTGGGACTATGAATCTTATGGGAATCCGCAATATTTTTTGCAGCTTCTGAGGCGGCACACCTACACCGGAGCCTTCTCTCATCCGAAGTATGGCGGCAATGTCGGCGCGGCGGGTTGGGCATACCTTGAAGAGACGTACCGGGACGCTCAGAACGACAGCGCCTTCGACTGGAGGCGGGCCATGGAGCGTCCTCTGGGCCGCAATCCCGATTATCACGGTTAAATACAAAGGAGCAAGGCGATGAGGGATGCATTCGATGTCGTCATCATCGGCAGCGGAGCGGGCGGCGCACCGATCGCGCATACCCTCGTACAAGAGGGAAAGAGCGTCGTGATCCTGGAGAAGGGGCCTCTTTGCCGGCCGCAGTATCAACGGAACGACGGCTTGAGCGATTTCAAGCGTGACGAGATGCTCGCGACCGGCACGGAAAAGCGCATCAATATTGCGGGAGTTGCGAATGCAGGTGTGTCGTATTATAGCAGTCATATCGAGCCGGACCTGAACGATGAACCACACATCTACAACCATAGCGACGGCCGGGATCGGGCGACAATCGAAGGCTATACGGCGCAGGTGGTAGGCGGCGGCACTCAACTCTACGGGGGCGTTTCCCTGCGATTTACCGAGCTTGATCTTACCCTCAAATCGTTCAATGAGGATCGGACCGACCTACGTGACGACTCGACCGGGGACATCAAGCGCGAAGCGCGTGATTGGCCCATCACCTATGACGAACTGGAGCCGTATTACGGCCAGGCGGAGCGGCTCGTCGGCATCAATGGAACGATCGACAAGCAGAAAAAGCGCTTCAGTTCGAATAACTACCAAAAGCCGCTCGACACGAATCCGATCAGCCAGCATGTCGCCGACGGGATGGATGCGCTTGGGATGCCCCGGTACCGTACGCCGTTGGCGGTCATCACCGAGGATCATGAACCCAGTGGGCGGAAGGTGCCTCAGGATCGGCAACAGGCGAGGACGGCTTATGTCAACCGGTACGGTGATGCGCTAGGGTTGAAGTCGAGCACCTGGGTCGCCTTGTTGGCGCCGCTCGAGGGACGACCGGACTTCGAACTCCGGCCGAATTGTGTGGTCACGCATTTAGAATGCCAGGGCGCCAAAGTCGCACGTGTGCAGTACCTCGATCCCGGCGGCCAACGCCGGCAGGTGCAAGGAAAGGTCGTCGTAGTGGCATGCTCGGCGATCGAGAGCATCCGCCTGCTGAAACTGTCGGCCCTCCTTGATCAGGAATTCGATCGGCGCATACACCAGAACGATTTGCTGGGCTGCTATTTCCTGACGCATTGTTTCGGCGGAGCCTCGGCATACGTCTCCGCTCCACTTCGATATGACAAATCGCTCACGCTGGACAGCGACTGGGCTACCGATCAATGCGCGACTCCCGACTTTTTGCGAGAGACGGGACTGTGGGCGGGCGGTGCGGTGTACAACAATACCTCCGATCGGGCCTTGCCCCTCTCGTTGGCGCGCACCCACGGCAGCCAGGACTTGGATACCTTCTGGAAGGCTTTCATCGAAGACCTGAGCATGACCGGCCAGGCCCTTGTGGATTTTCTCGATGGGACTTTCGGCCGGGGACTGTCGGTTAGTTTTATGGCGAATCAGGTTCCACTGAAGACAAATCGCATTGAGCTGCATCCTACGGCCACGGATAAATGGGGGCGACCGGTGGCCTACATCCTGAAGCGATGGCACAGTCATGACGCTGCGCTGATGGACGTATTGGCGAGTCAGTGCGCGGAAGTCCTTCGGAAAGGACGGGTTATCAATGGGCTGGGCGAAGGCGGTGTGTATAAGGCGGAAAATGCACTGGCTCGCTGCGCAAACCACATTCTGGGTGGAGCGCGGTTCGGGAACGATCAGAAAGATTCGGTGCTGGACCGGACATGCCGCGCTTGGGCCTTCGACAACCTGTATGTAACCGACGGCGCCTTCATGCCGACATCCGGAGGCGCGAATCCGACGCTCACGATTCAGGCGAACTCGTTTCGAGTGGCTGATCTCCTCAAGCAGGTGGTGTAACGATGGATCCTAGGTTCAATGATATCTTTACCAGTCCTGAAAACAGCATCTTCAAAGTGGTCTTCTTCCCGGACCGAATCTATCACGCGCCGTACCTGAATGCGACACGCAGCTCGCGCTATAGGTACAACGTGACAGAAGTGCGAGGCTATCTCGACCTCATCGCGCTGAAGGCTCAGGTGTATCTGGACGGCAGCTTTTTCTGCAACGTGCTTCGCCTCGAATACCGAGCCAGCCGTCTGGTGGAGCAGGCGCGGCTCAAGAACCGATTCCTTCGCGAGGAGATCCTCGCATGGGTCAAGCTGCACCCAAATGAGAAGGATGACGGTCCCGAGAGTATGGTGAAGCTCCACTATGACGACTGGATCAACGGCTACCAGGTCGAAATTTGGGATACTCTGGAGGCGCCAGCCAACGGCTACCACGACTTTTCCGTGCTGGACATGATGGGACGTGATCGTCCGATCACTCGGATCAAGGTCTTCAACCCTGTCTTAGCCGATCTTGCGGCGCTTCGACGCATAGAGCTGGCTTTTCGTGAGAATGACCGGGACCTTCCGTCCGGGCGTGTGATTGCCGATCCCGGCTGGGACAATGATTTTTTGCGCTCACATCAAGAGCCGCGAAGCGATGGACCGAGCGCCCCGGAAAACACCGTCCTAGACCAGAATTACCTGCTGGATTTCCAACGCGGCTGGTTTCGTCAGGCGAGCGACATCAAACCGGTCCGCTATCGCAACGCGATGATGGAGGGCGATAAGAATCCAGACGCCAAGAACGACAACATCATTGAGATGCGTTGGCTGTTTCAACGGGAGTTCGGCAGCTCAATGGTGTTTTTTCACGAGGTCACCGTACCGCCCGGGAAGGTGGAGGGCAACCACCAGCACATTGGATCCGAGGAACTGTACTTCATTACACAGGGGGAAGGTATCGCCTACTTGCGAGTTGGTGATGATCCCATCGCCGACGATCGGTTCCCGACAGAGAGCCGAGAAGTATTCGGGCTCGGCCAGCGTGACTTCAAGGCGATTCCCGTGAGGCCTGGCAGCATGATTTTTACCAAGAGCGGCGGCATGCACGGGATCCGCAATCCCAATCTTGATCCGGCAAGCGCACCGCTCAAGTTCGTGGCGTTCCTCTATCACAGCAGCTAATTCACAGCCCCAACGCGAGGCAGCCTATGGTTATTGTCCATACCGACAGCATCTTCAAGGTCGAGCCCGGCACGTCTCCGAACTACAATCAGAACAACCCACTGTTAAAACTGCTGGGACTCATGGAGCGGGTCCAACTCGCCGCCGAACGAGACTTCTATCTGATGGGCCAAACACAGTACCTGTTCCCATTCCAGTTTCTCGAGCTGTATGGGCCGAGCGGAGCGAATGCCGACGTACTGGACCCGCGTCAGCAGGACGTGAAGACGGATTTCCAAAAACAGAACGTCCGGTCGTTTCAGACGACGAACACGTTTCTGGTGCGGGGGCTCGTGAGCATCGGCGACTGGACGGGTCCGTTCTTGCGCCTGTCCTACCGAGGCGGCCCGGATTCGCTGCTCTCTCAAGCGGCGAAGCACCGGCTCGGCGATCGCATTAAACTGTGGCTCAAGGTCGGGAATACGGCGGCCTCGGGATTCATCCCTGTACCATACAGTCCTGCTTCGGATCGTTACGAAATCGAGTTCTGGGGTTATCCAGGGAATGATTTGCGTGCTCGCCTCGATGACAAGGGAAAGTCGGCGTTTGATCGCGGTGAATTACAAGTACGCACCGATCTCATCCAAGGCGGTCCGGCGGATTTCACCCGTGAAGGCCTGGAAAATCGTTACACCGCGGAGGTGGCGCCCAACCACGCGATGCATCCCATACGGCCCCTGCACCTGGAGATTGCCTGGGCGGACAACAGCGAGTCGATCTTCGATTCACTGGCAGGCGCGAATTACCACTACGAGTTCAATATGATCCTCCGCGGCTGGCAGAATTATTTAACGGTGGGGATGAGCCCCAACCCCCATGGGGGCATCGGCTTTCTGGAATATCGCAACCTGCTCTCGAATTACGGTCGGTATGCCGGCAGCAAGGAACTCGGCCGGACGATTGAACCATGGAATCTTGATGCGTTCGGGACAAAGGCGGGCGCTACCAGACGGGAGGAATTCTTGGCCGTCGATTATATGGATCTTCACCTGCTCCAAGGCGGTTGCGGCATCGGGCTGCATCGGCATCGCGACAATCAGGAAGTCTTCCTGATGATGGAAGGCCGAGGCTACATGGTCGTGGGAGATTGGTGCAAGATGCCGGAGCGGGAGCGGTGCTTTGAGATCCGCACGTTGCATGCGGGACACTTCGCCATGCTGAAAGGCGGCAATCTGCACGGTCTGATGAATGCGACCGATGAAAACATCAATCTGTTCATGTTCGGCGGCTATGACTAGCGCCCGGCGGAGTCTAGCTCGCGCGGGGTCGTCCGAAGGAAGGACAATCAGAGGGGATGGCGATGAATGGATGGACAAGGACCGAAGGGGCATCGGCTCCGCTCGGCGTGACGTGGCTCGAAGAGGAGCAGGCCTATAACTTTGCCTTATATGCCCGCCACGCGAGCACGGTGACCCTGCTTGTGTATGCGGAGAGCGATCTGACTGCGCCGGTGTTCGAGTCCTCCCTCAGCCATCTCAAGAACAAATCAGGACGCGTCTGGCACTGCTGTGTCCCGGTGGCGGATCTCAAAAACGGCCGTTACTACGCTTATCGCGTCGACGGCCAAGGGGACGATTCGTTCGGACACCGCTTCGATCCTTCCAAGGTCCTGTTGGATCCATACGCGCGCGGCGTCTTCTTTCCACCCGCATTCAGCCGAGCCGCAGCCAATGGAAGCGCAGCCAACGATGGTCGGGCACCCCTCGGCCTTCTTCCGAAGAGAGGACAACCTTTCGATTGGGGGATCGATGTCAGACCAATTCATACATCGGACACGATCATTTATGAAGTGCATGTACGAGGATTCACGAGGAGTGCGAGATCAGGAGTGCGCGACGCCTTCCGCGGAACTTTCACGGGCCTGATCGAGAAGATCCCGTATCTCACAGACCTCGGCGTGACAGTGGTCGAGCTGCTTCCGGTCTATCAGTACGATCCAGACGAAAGTAACTACTGGGGCTACATGCCGCTCGGCTTCTTCTCCCCGCATCAAGCGTACGCCGCGGAAGGGAGCGCGGAAGGGGCATTTGATGAGTTTCGTCATATGGTGAAGGCACTGCACGCGGCTGGTATCGAGGTCATTCTGGATGTGGTCTATAACCATACGAGTGAAGCTGGTGCATCGGGACCTACGTATAGTTTTCGAGGAATCGATAATAGCACCTACTATGTATTGAGATCGGACGGCCGAACCTATCGCGATGAGACCGGCACGGGTAATATGCTGCGGACCGCCCATCCCGCGGTGCGCAAGTTGATTCTCGACAGTATGCGGTTTTGGGCCAAAGAAATGCATATCGACGGCTTCCGCTTCGACCTCGCTTCAATCCTCACCCGTAACAACGACGGCTCACTCAACCTGGAAGATCCTGCGGCAATCTCAGAGATTACTGCAGACCCGGACTTTGAGCATATCCGCCTGATCGCCGAAGCTTGGGATATGAGCTCGTATCAACTTGGACGAAGCTTTCCCGGGATGAGCTGGTTGCAATGGAACGGGCAGTTCCGGGACGACATGCGCAGCTTCGTGAAAAGCGACTCAAGGACTGTGCCTGCTGTAATGCGACGTCTGTACGGCAGCGATGATCTGTTTCCCGACGACCTGCTTGATGCCTACCATCCGTATCAAAGTATAAACTATGTCACCTCCCATGACGGATTCTGCCTTTACGACCTGGTCTCTTACAATCAGAAGCACAACGAGGCGAATGGGCATCAGAACCGCGATGGCACGGACAACAACGTGAGCTGGAATTGTGGATGGGAGGGAGATTTAGATGTTCCACCCGAAGTGATGGCGCTTCGCATGCGACAGATAAAAAACTTCTGTTGTCTACTCATGTTGGCAAACGGTACACCGATGTTTACGGCCGGGGACGAATTCATGCAGACCCAACAGGGTAACAACAACCCATATAATCAGGACAACCAGACAACCTGGTTAAACTGGGATTTGTTAGAGAAGCACCAGGATATGTTCCGTTTCTGGAAGAGGATGATCGCTTTTCGCAAGGCGCATCCTTCTTTGTCTCGGAGTCGATTTTGGCGAGACGATATCCGATGGTATGGAACCGGAACGACCCCAGATCTGTCGGAACACTCGCATAGTCTTGCGTGGTGTCTGCACGGCGCGTCTCAGGGAGATCGTGATATCTATTGTATGGCTAATGCCTATTGGGAGCCCCTCTCCTTTACCATTCAGGAAGGACAAAACGGTGACTGGAGACGCGCAATCGATACAAGCTTCGCCACTCCCAACGACATCATGGAGCCGAACACCGAGCCGCTGTTACCCACGCTCAGGTACACAGTGACGCCTCGGTCTATTGTTGTGCTCTTGCGCGTATGAAAACCCATGTAGTTCAACGTTCCGAATGCCATATCGCGGTGTAACAGTTAGATGAAGGCTACACCGTTCCTGTTCCAGAACTTTTTAGACGTTGGTCTCAAGGGTGTCACGGATCCAAATGCCATCAGAATGTACAAGATGCCTCCCGCCCTGTCTGGGTACATATCAACGTCTGCCGTTCAGAATAGGCCTGCATATTGCGGCAAACCGCCTTCGACATTAGGTATCGATCAAGAAATACGTCCCGTTCGACAAGACGATCACTAAAGCCCGGAACCTACAAGGGAACAGCTTCACACAAGCCGCACATATTGACTCTCTTCAGGGTCATGCAAAACCCCCGTCATTGCATAACCATTGAATCATCAACGGTTTATCAACTGAATAATTGAGTTTGGACCCTGGAGAGCAAGTGGCGGGCCCTTCTGAACGTGACAAGTGGATCAGCCGGCGACACCTGGCCACCGAATGCTTGTGCCACTCGTCGTGGCTTCCCTTTTCTATTCACTCTCCCTTAAAGTAGGTGCCCGATATGTTAACACCTACTACGACACCGTCGTTGATTCTCGGGATCGATCGCGTTCTGATCCACACACAGGACGTAGAGCGGGTATTTGGGCGATTTCGTTACGAGTTCGGCCTACCGGTCGCGTGGCCGATCACCGACTGTGGCCTGCTCGTGTCGGGTGGCCTGCACGCGGGCAACATGAATATCGAAATTGGTCGGTTTACAGGATTTGGACTTCCCGGCACCTGGTTCTATGGGCTTGGCCTTGCCCCGTCACAGCCGACATGGGAGACGGTGAACGGATTGGTGTCTCGAAAAGTGTTACACACGCCCCCTGTGACGCTGCACTACGAAGAGCCGGTCTCAACCAGGTCCACACTCACCTTTTTGGGCAACCTCCTCGATGGCCAGCCGAACACACCGCTTTGGCTCGGTCGGCCATGGGGCGGGAATACTCGGGTCTGTCGAGCGCTGGCGGCCCTGAGTACCTGGATGGTCGGCACAGCAGCCGGCTCCATGACGTTTTCCAAGCTCTTGGGCAGCTCCGTGGTTTTCATGTGCGAGAACCAAATCGATCGTCATCAAGAACGGTTCACGGAATTGAAGGCCAACTGGCGGAGAACGCGACAGAGCGGACCGTTTGGAATCGCCGGGATCGCAGCAGTCGATATTGAATTGGCTGCCAACACTGCCTGCTGGAGGAGACTCCTGGATCGACCTGACTTGAATACAGGTTCGATCCATTCTTTCAGCATGGGACCGCAGCTTCGATTTCATCCCGGTGGGAGAAATCGATTGCTCGGCATCGAGTTTTCATGTACCGACCTCGAATCGACCGCGCAGAAGCTGATTGAAAAGCGATCGCTGGTTCCAACAGGTGGCCCGAAAATCATCCTCTCCCCAGACCGAATGGATGGTTTAGCCATTGGATTCAGCCAGTCCCCGACTACGAGAGCAGAAAGGCCCTAAACGGACGAGAGACGCTGCGGTTTGGTTTCAGGTTGCATGCTAAGACCCACTGCACGAACTGTTCGCGACTTGCGGACAGGTCTGGTGATGGACGATGTCTGTTTCGCTCAAAGCCATCTGCGCCGACATCACGACTCTGACGGTTGACGCTATCGTCAACGCGGCAAACGAGCCGCTGCGTCCTGGCGGCGGGGTGTGCGGAGCGATCCATCGTGTGGCGGGGCCAGAATTGACACAGGAATGTCGCCTGCTCGGTGGGTGTCAAACCGGCGATGCGAAACTGACGAAAGGCTATCGTTTACCTGCTCGGTACGTCATCCATGCCGTTGGACCGGTCTGGAAGGGAGGGAACGACCGCGAGTCGACGCAGCTCGCCTCCTGCTATCGCCGTTGTCTTGAGGTCGCAGCCGCACATGGGATTGAGACCGTTGCCTTTCCAAGCATCAGTACCGGTATTTACGGCTATCCGATCGACCTCGCCGCCAAAGTGGCGAGCGATTCTGTTCGTGCCGCTCTTCAGAAACTCGTCTCGATCCGAGAGGTGACATTTTGTTGCTTCTCTCCAAGTGACTTCGCAGTGTATCAACAGCTACTTGCCGAGGTCCGCTGATCTATTTGTTTGCCACTCTGTGCTCCCAGCTCCCGTGATGGCATCATCTTGGGTGTTCTCGCAAGGCTGGTAGTGCGCTCAGGCCTGCGCTACAATCGCATCGTGAAACACTCCATCAAGAACGCTGAGGATCTGCGATGGCTGATCGGCCATACGGGCGGTTTCCGTTCAGGTTATGTCACCGACGTGCAGATATCCAAACGCCGCCTGTTCGACGAAGGATCCGGACGTGAAGTGCCGGCCGGTACCACCGTCTCGGTGACCATCCGGTACGAGATTCGCGGGATGGTTCGAGTAGCCAAACTCACCATGACCGGCGTGACGGATTTCTCGGTCTTCGAACAAGACGGTGCCGATTGTTCATCGCTCGGCGTCATCCAGACCGAACTCACTGCCGGGAAATTGCGCTTCTGGTTTGATCCTCAGGGAGAGCTCTATGCAGTGTGCGATGAGGCCGATCTGGAGGAGATCGCCACTCCGTTCGTGACGGTCCAGCAGGCAGCAGAACTGGCTCGATGGACCTTCCAGGGTCGGACTGCCAAAGGTCCCACGGTTCAGTGGCTATTAGACGAGTTGGATCAGGCCGGCCTGCCTTGCGCTTGGCGTGAAGCGAAACGGGCCGTCCGGCTTCATCCAGCGGTGCAGTGGGAGGGCGATCTGATCCCGGCAGGCGATCACACGGCCAATGGAGACAATATGGTGCATATCATGGCCTATGGCCAACTGGAGGGGCAGGGTTTCGGTTTGATGCTGCGGGTGCTGGGGATTCAAGATCGCCAGATGAGCCGGATCCTCGAAGTCCTGGCCGATCAGATCACCCAACATTTTGCCGGTGACTGTCTCGTGGGCACCACGATCATTCCAGGCCGTGAATGGGAAGGTTGGTTGATTCGAGAGCACCGTGCACGACAAGACCGAGGAGAGGGAAGCGACGGGGGAAGCTGATCAGTGCGCGTGCTCGGCTGAATAGTGCCCGTTGCCGTTTCCATTCGCAAAACCGGCTGTACCGTTGCCGTTCGCGTACCCCGCGACAGCATGAGCCGCGGCGGTTCCGTTGGTCTGCCTTTCCTTTCCGTTGACACATTCCACCAACGCCCACAGCCGTAAAGGGTTTACCCGCTGTTTTCGGGCGATCTCCAGAGATGTTCCCTCCAACACCGTATTCAACGACAAGTCCGTTCGCCAACCGAGATGTTTGGTCAACGGAGAAATGACTTTTTCCACGGCGGCAATGACCTTGTTGCCGTTGCTGAAGTGGTTCAACATGATGATGCGGCCGCCTGGGCGGCAGACTCGAATCATCTCATTGACGACTTTACGATAGTCAGGGACCGCCGTCACAACATAGGCTGCAACCACCGTATCGAAGCTGTCATCCTCGAACTCCATGGCTCCTGCGTCCATGCGATGAAGCTGGACGTGATCAAGCCCATGGGCCTCGGCCTTTTCCTTAGCTTTTGCCAGCATCCCTTCGGACAGATCGATCCCCACAATCCGGCAATGCCGCGGGTACATCGGCAGGGCGAGGCCGGTCCCAACCCCCACCTCAAGAATCTGTTCGTTCGGCTGCACATTCATATTCCTGATAGCCGATTCACGCCCTTCGTGGAAAACCTTGCCAAAAACCTTGTCGTAGAACCCCGCATAGGTAGTGTACACACGCTCAATCTTGTTGGGATCCATGCTCTCCTCCAAATCTCACACGAACCGGCCTCTGCCTTCCTCCTAGAGGCGGCAGACGGCCATGGCGACGCGGGGATAAAATTGAGGCGGGAAATCCACGTAGTACAAGGCCCGCCCAGAACGTAGACGGGGTACTCTAGCCAATCTCAACTTCCTGAGTCAACAGATTCTTGGAGGGTTCGAGACGAAAATACCTCCCTGAAGCCACAGCGGCAGAACGGTGATTTCGTGTCTTCCCTCCTTGATTCATGCCTCGTTCCTATGTGATAGCTGTCTATGATGCTGGCCGGCTTCTTCGCAGGAATCTTGCTTATCGGGCTGGTCGTCGGTGATTGGCTGTATTTTATTCGGCTGACCCCGGACGCCATCAGGTACGGTTACCCTGTCGCGAACAAACCGGATCAGTGGCCTGGAACCGGGCTCGCATCCCTCAGTGATCGGTTCACGCCCGAGGGCCTGCTGATGCTTCCGCATGGAGTGGCCTGGTTTTATCCACAGCTCTCTCAGATCGCGATCCGCCCGCAGTATCGATTGTTCTCCAGGCGGTTCCGGACCGCCTGGCCGGTGAAAGGGCTGATTCAGCTTATGCCGCATGACCAGTCGCTGAGCGCGCTGTGTGTGAAGCGTATGCCCTGGTCGTCGGCCCTCATGACGCTCCTGTGGTTTGCACTCGTTTTGATCGGGTCCCTGACATTCGCGGTGCAGTATGCCATGAATGGAGGATTCGCTTCACTTGGAGGAACCCTCACGGGCGTGGCGGTCATGGCCCTTGCCGCTCTGGTGCTGGCCTTCGGACTGGTCACGGTGGCGTTCGCGTATCGGCTCGAGGACAGCCGCCTCATGAAAGTCTATGACGAATTGCGTGAAGCACTCGAGAAGCCACTTTCCGCCGGTACCGTGATCCAGTTCAACGCTTCAGGCAATGAACAAGCTTAAGAAATGATCGTATTCGATGGGCAGATCCACCGCTGCTCGGTTGCGAGCCAAGGCGGCGATGATCCCACGATGTTTTTTGACGAGACCGGAGGTTTCGAAGGCGCGTCGGAATTGCTGCCATTGCACGGCGGGGTCGGACATAATCCGAGTCTGTTCTTCCACGGGTAGAGCATGTATCGTGGTCGTTAATACGCGAATGGCCTTCTCCACGCTTTCATACGGAGGAGCCAATTTCAATCCAGCATAAAATGTTTCGAGGTGATGGCGGAATTCGCCTTTGAGGGCTTGGAGATGATTAGACTGAGTTGGTGCGGCTTCCGGCATGGCATTCCGCACGATGATACGGTATGAAGAAAGAGTATGACAACTCTTCACGGGAGGGATGTATGAATCGAGTCTTGAACAGCATGGTGATTCTGCTGGCACTGGTCTTGTTGGTCGGCTGCTCCTCCTATCGTCATCACGGTATGATGGGAGGTGCCAAGAGCGAGGCCTACTGGCAGAAGGGTCAGCAAGACATGGAGGGGTTGATCAATCGGACCGTCAAGGATCCCGACAAGGCGAAGCAGGTCAATGCGATCGTCGGCGAGATCGTGAACGAGCTCAAGGCAAGCCGTGAGCAGGAACGGGCCTATCACCGGGACCTCTATACCTTGAACGCCAGTTATACCGCCCCACCGGAAGAGTTTAGCAAGATCCTTGACGAGGCGAGCGCTCAACGGATGAAGACGTCGGCGAAGGTTCTGGATCTGCGGTTCAAGATGAAAGACCTGATGACCGCCGACGAGTGGAAGGCGCTCTCGGACCGCATGCTGTCCTATAGCAGCCGTTACCGGCACGGAAGCGAGGGGGCGAAGACGGGATATTGAGATCGGCAAGAGCCAGGCTGAGGTTAACGTGACATGCTGGTTCGTTCAACCGTGACCTCAACCTGAGCCTACTGAAGGCTGCACTGCTTTAAGCGGCACAGAAGTCCAAGTCGCGCCCGCGTCGGTGGAACGATAGAGCCCGCTACCATTGGTACCTGCGTAGAGCAACTGCGGATTCTTAGGATTCATGGCCAGGGCGCGAATATTGAGCGTTGCAAAACCATGGTTCACGGTCTGCCAGGTCTTCCCGCCATCCGAGCTTTTCGAGACCCCTTTCGGACCACCGACATAGAGCTGTGACGGCTCAGTGGGGTGAAGAAGAATACTGCTGATAAAGGGATCGGAGAGGGATTGTCCGATCCGTTCCCACGGCTCTCCACTGTTCGTGGTGCGGAAGAGCCCTTTGGTTGTGCCCGCATAGACGATACCGGGATTCGTCCGATCGATTTCAATGGCATTGACACCCAGTGCCATGGACGCCATCAGCTCGCTCTCCGGGATCAGCCCGTTATTGATCCTTTTCCACGACATCGCCCCATCGTCGGAACGATATATCCCGCCTGTCGTGCCACCGTACAGGATCGTGGGATCCTTGGGGTTGATGGCCATGGATGTCACGATGTGCACTTCCTTCATCCCGTTCATCCGTTCTTCCCATTCGCGGCCGCCGTCCTTTGTAAGAAAAGCACCCACCGTCGTCGCAATATAGATCTTCTCGCTCAATGCGGGATGAAACACGAACTGATTCACGAACGAGACATGTTCCTTCAATCCCACGTTATGCGGCAGCCAATGTTGCCCGCCGTCCGGGCTTTTGTAGACCGCATCCCCCATCGTGCCGGCATAGATCGTGGCCGGCAGGAGCGGATCGATCGCGAGAGTGGTGACCCGGCGTGCGCTGAAACTCGGAAATCGCTCCCAAGTCCCACCACCATCACGGGACTTGTAAACGGCATCATTCGTGGCCACGTAGAGGATATTCGCGTTCGTCGGATGGAGCGCGATCGAGACAATGGACTCGCTCTCCTTTTGGCAGCCAAGGCAAAGAAGGACAAAAGACAAGCAGACGAATCGAGCAACGGAACAGACAGTTCGAGTCAACATGGCGTGGTAGGGTGAAACTGGAGCACAGCGGTCGGACGGGAGTCAAGATGGAAACCGAGCCCCTATCTAACACGGGTGGATGAATCACCGGACCCGGCGAACAGGGATGCCATCACGTCCATAAGTCTGCCGTCCAGCGCGCGTCTTGAGCGGCACCAGGCAGCGCTTCTGCTGCACCGGCTGATTCGCAGCTGCGACCAGCCAACATGCCGAGTCGAAGGCAACAGACCTCTCCGCCGCGATATGATCGAACGCGGCGGCTCAAGGGAAGCTTGGTATGGCGGTTGGGCTCACCGCTTGGTCGGTCAACAGACTGTCTCAGGTCTGCCTCTCGTCCTCGGAGCTCCGCGCGTCCGTCTCGTCTGGAGACTCCGCAATTTCGCGACAAACTGTCATGAATGATGTAGGCTGCCAGGATGCGAAAGAAGCGATGTGTGTGATTCGACCAGGTCAGCACGATCGAACCCCCTCAGTGCAGTCAACAAGCGCTCCGTTCGCCCTGAGGCTCTCGAAGGGTGAACGGGAGGTATTTCCAGCCTACTAAACACCCAACAACGGCGTGAGTGGGATGAGCGTATTGCACTGATGTGCGCAAACAAGGCGCATGCCTAGGTTGGAATAGCTTCAGCTAAGTATTTATCGGCATGCAGGAAAATAAATGAAACGGTCTGTTCTACTGATCGCAATCCTCATTCTGACCACGGTGGTGACGTCAGTTTTTGCCGACGATGGACCGGCCCCGATCACGTCGGCTGCGGTGCTACCGACTGAGGCTCCGCCGCTGGATATTGTCACGTTGAAAGACGGCAGCGTGATCTATGGCGAAGTGATAGAGATGATGGATGGGGTGTTACAGATCAAGAATGCGCTGGCTGCTGAGGTGATCAAGATCAAGTGGGCTGAAGTAAGCAAGCTCGCTATCTCTCATCCCCTTCCCTTCCACTTAAAGGAAGGGACCATGCTGGTCGGGACGGTCGAAGAGGGCGAACCGGGAGAGTTGAGGCTGAAAGCCGGCCCGAGCGGAGAGATCATCACGGTGCCGATGGATACGGTCATAAAGGTGAACCCGATCGTTCAGCCGTCGGTGATCTACGTCGGAAATGTAAACGCTGCCTATACACAAGTAGTGGGAAACGCCCATCTTACCACGGCGAGTTTCGTGGGAGACGCCGTGGCGAGGAGCGAACGGCTCCGACTGACCTTGCTTGGCCGCTATGTGTACGGATCCCAAGACGGGAGCGTCACTGCTGACAATGCTCGAGCCACGATCAAGCTGGACTACTTCCTCACGAAACGGCTCTATTGGTTCTCGTCGGCCTTCTTCGAGACCGATGAATTCCAAGATCTCAAATTACGTACCTCCCTCGCGAGCGGCCCCGGTTACCAATGGATTGAGAAGGGCGACTTCAGCGGAGTATACAAAGACATGGCTTTCTATACAGAAGCCGGTCCGGGGTATTTCAATGAAGATTTCCGCACGATTCCGGACCGGGTGAGTTTCCGTGCCCGCGTAGCCACGAAATTCGATTGGTCATTGTTCACCGACCTCGTGACGCTACATCACGACATCGAAATGTTTCCGTCCCTCCAAGACTTGTCCGACTTTTATTTAACCATGAATAACAGCGTTCGCTTCAAGATGTGGGGAGGCCTGACGACCGGATTTCAAGTGACCACACGCTACAACAGTCGACCGGCTCCGGGCACGGTCACGACCGACAATATGTATTTTCTCACCTTCGGCTATGCCTTTGACACCACCCGCAAGCGATAGGATGTTTGTGGTACGGTACCAACCCACGTTCTCAGAGGAGGAAGACCATGTTGAAAGAGTTCAAAGAATTCGCCATGAAGGGCAATGTCCTGGATATGGCGATCGGCGTCATCATCGGCGGAGCCTTCGGGAAAATCGTCTCGTCGCTCGTCAGCGACGTGCTCATGCCTCCGCTTGGCCTGGTGATGGGCAAGGTGGATTTTTCAAGCTTGTTCATCAATTTATCGGATACCTCCCACCCCTCTTTGGTGGCGGCGAAAGCCGCTGGGGCTCCGACCCTCAATTACGGGGTCTTTCTGCAAAGCGTGTTTGACTTTCTTATCATCGCGTTCGTCATTTTCATCCTGGTCAAGCAAGTCAACAGATTCAAGAATGCAGCACCTCCGCCCCCACCGCCTCCTCCACCCGTTCCGACCAACGAGGAGAAATTGTTGATGGAGATCCGCGATCTGCTGAAGGGCCGTCAATAATCCCGTATTCCGCAGTAGCCAGTGCAGCAAGAAAACGAGTATAAGGAACAGCTGGATGATCCATGACTTGAGATCCGAACGCCGAACTGCGCCCCGTTGAATCCGGTGAGACCCGGTATTGCTGCTTGTGCGGAAATTCGTTCCGCTGGATCCTACATATTGCGAGCCTCCTTGCCTTGCAACTATCTGATCCGTGATAATACGACCGTGATAACCAGAACAGGAAGGTTACGAGGTATCTACCATGCGTCTTACGGAGAAGGAGATCATCATGCGAGCGCTTAAGACGACTGTTGTTATGACAGGGTTGGTTGTCCTGATGGGCTGTGCTTCATCCCTCAAGCAACCTGATCCATACATCAAGCAGTCGAAAGTGTGCACCGACAGATGGTACGGCTATCATAAAGAGGGTGGGTGCCCATCCACAGTCAAGGCAGTAACCCCCGATCCATCGAAAGAGATGCCTGTCCTCCTTGCGGCCGCTCAGGCGGGTGGAGCGGAGAGGGAGAGGCTCGCTGCGGAACTCACAGCCGCCAACCAGCGTGTGGTTGATCTGGAAAACCAACTTGCCGACCGTGACAAAGAACTCTCGGGCCTTCGCGGAGACCTCTCCCAAGAAACAGAAAAATTGAAACAGGCGGAGCGTGGATTGCTCCGAGCCCTTCGTCCTGAGATCAGTAAGGGTGATATCACGGTGGATTTAAACAGCGAGCGTCTTCTGATCAACTTGGCTTCCGGCTACCTCTTCGGCTCAGGCGAAGCTCAGGTCAAGCCAGCGGGAGTCGACGCACTTAAGCAGGTGGGAGCGATCTTAAACGAGTATCCTCAGTACAAAGTGGCAGTTGGCGGTCATACTGACAATCAGCCGATAGGCGGCGCGTTGAAACAGAAGTATCCGACGAACAAAGAGCTGTCGGAAGCCCGTGCGAATAGCGCGGTTCACGCTTTGCGGGACGGCGGGCTCACCAGCGACCTGTCCGCAGCCGGTTACGGCGAGGGCAACCCGGTCGCCAGCAACAAAACGGCAGAGGGACGAGCCAAGAATCGTCGGGTTGAGGTCATCGTTACCCAGTAGTCGGCAACTAAGGCAACAACACGAATGAAACCCGCATAGAATGAGGTCAGCAGCGACATCGTGTTCTGCAAATCACCGTCTGTATGAGTGGGGAACGGACGAGAAACATTCTTGCTGTTGCTGAAGACAGAAGGGCTCCTCCTGCTGGGAAGGGCCCTTTCTTTTTGTGACGTGCGGTTGGGTCGGCGGGCAAAGGTTGAGACGCGCGGTGTACCTGTTCAGTGCGGCGCCTGCCCTGTTGCAAATACTTATGCTCTCATGGTATACAACCACCCCGAGACGAATTCCTAATCGTCAGCAATGCCTATAGAGCCGACCGAGCGAATGTTCTCCAATGACCGACGAGAACCGTGTTGGTCAACGGTCGGAACAACTTCTACGCGAAATCACCATCGGTGAGTGATGTCGCAACTACCTCATAAATAACATCTTCGGTACAGAAGGAGGCTCCTATGAAAGAGGCATTGTTTTTCGCCTTCCTCGTTTTTCTGTTTGGAAATCCAATCTTCCTTGATCGTTCATCACCTCCTGGTTTATCACCGTCGACCGTGACGGACACCCATGCCCCGGCATCGTCAGCTCCTGATTGCCGAATACAAACTTGCTAAGACACCACCTGTCGATCGTTGTCGGCTGAGAGAGTCGCGTCTGCGGCTGTTCGTGACTAGCAGGTTACGGAGACGCTCGGTTGATGCCGACTTTCGCTGGATCGGTTGCAGGGTTGCTACGCCATTTTGGGACGGATTCGTCCCATACCACAATCAGGAGGTGATGACATATGAAACAGCATATTATGAAAGTCGGCATACTCAGCGTCTTCCTCATCTCGCTGGGCAACCCTGTCGGTGCGGCTTCTTGGGATCATGCAAGTCAGGGTAGCGACGGAACGAGCTGGGCAAACATTTTTGGTGACCCGAGCTCGAATCAGGCCAGTCTGAACCTGCCGTACGCCACATGTGCTATCGGGTTTCATCAGTCGCCGATTGCGATCAATCTCACGTCAGGTCCGCTCACAATCAACCCCATTACGTTGAGTGCCGACAATAATCCACAAGCCGAAACCGAGCGCCATGCAAATCGCCTGAGTACTCAATATCCACGCTCGACCAGCAGTACCGAAGTTCCGGCCATTTCGACGAATGATGCTAATGCCTATGTCTTTATGAACACCGGCCATGCGGTCCAGGTGGCGTTCTCCAAGGGGTACCTCGGTAAATTACTCATCGGACGTGATGTGTATCCGCTCTTGCAGTTTCATTTCCATACACCGAGTGAGCACATCATCGTCACGGACTCACATCCCGCCGGGATCCAATATGACGCTGAATTACATTTAGTGCATGCAAGCGCGGGAGGACAACTTGTCGTCTTAACAAGATTCTTGGACGGATCAAACAACTCCGTTGCCGAAAACCCAATACTGAAAAAGGTCATCGACCATACGCCGAAAGAGCCAGCCCAGCATCCGGCGTTTAACTCGACCGGTGGCGGCCTTGCACTGGATCCGTCGAAGTTGATCCCGATGGAGAGCAAACAGGTATTCGCCTACGCCGGTTCCTTAACGACGCCACCATGTAGCGAAGGGGTGAGTTGGTATATTGTATCTGAGCCCCTGAAGGTGCCCGCGGCTCAGATTGAAGAACTGAGAAAGTTTTATCCCTCGAACAATCGCATCGTTCAGAACACCAACTACAGCAACACCAATGTTCCGCGTACCGTACAAATTCACAATCATCTGGATGTCGATCGCGATTCAACAAAGTATTAGTCGCCAGATCTCGCGATCCATGATGCCTTGGAATTAAAGAACTGGGCTGCGCATCGCTTCTCAAGGTAGCTTCCGCCTACATGTAGTCACACGCGGCGAGCTGATTTCCAGCTCGCCGCCATTCTTCCATAGGTTAGACACTCCCCTCATGAGAGCTGAGCGTATAGTATTCCTCGCTCGGTAGTACTGACGAACAACCTACTCGACCACGCTGCATCGTATTGACAGCTCCTAGGTCCCAATGCTACGTTTCGCCGCTCTGCTTCGTGGCTCGCACGAACCCTTTAGGTTTGTCCAAATATCGCACGTGGATCTGGAACAGTGATTAAGACAACAGTTGCGCGACGTTACGCTCAAGCCCTCTTCGGGCTCCTCGATCAATCGACCATCGAAGCCACGCGAGGGACGCTCACCGGCCTCGGTCAGGCCATGAAAGAATCAGCTCAGCTTCGCCACGTCGTGGCCTCACCTGTGTTCGCGGTGGAGGAGAAGATTGCTGTACTGACCGCACTCGGCGAGAGCCTGGGATGCCCTCCTGCCGGTAAGGCATTTTTGGGCCAGTTGGTAAAGAAAAACCGAGTGGGCTTTTTGCCGGAAATTGCCGACGCATTCGGCAAGCTGGTCGATCAATTAAAACGGACGCAGCCGGTGACGGTTTCCTCCGCGACGGCTCTTCCACCGGCGGAACAGGATCGAATCAAGACGCACCTACGCGAATCGCTGAAGCGCGAAGTCGATGTGACGTTTCAGACCGACGCCGGTCATCTCGCCGGTTTGCAGATCCACATCGGCAGCACGGTGGTTGACAGCACTGTGCGAGGTCGCTTGCGCGATTTGCAAGTTCTGTTGACGCGAGAATAAGGAGTAGCCATGCAGATCAGGGCCGAAGAAATCAGTGCGATCATCAAAGAGAAGATCAAAGGCTTCGATAAACAAGTCGATGTCAAGGAGACGGGGTCCGTCATTCAGGTGGGCGACGGCATCGCCAAGGTCTATGGTCTCGATGGAGCCATGGCCGGCGAGATGCTCGAATTCCCCGGGGGCCTCTACGGCATCGCGCTGAACCTCGAAGAAGACAATGTCGGCGCCGTTTTGATGGGCGACGATGTCGGTATCAAAGAAGGCGACCCGGTCAAGCGCACGAGCCGCATCGCGGAAATACCCGTCGGTGAAGCGCTCGTCGGTCGCGTTGTGAACGCCATCGGTCAGCCGATCGACGGCAAAGGCCCGATCAAGTCACCTCACTCCTCCCGTATCGAGGTGGTCGCGCCCGGCGTGAACACCCGTCAATCGGTTCGCGAACCGTTGCAGACCGGCATCAAGGCCATCGATGCCATGATTCCCATCGGCCGAGGCCAGCGTGAATTGATCATCGGCGACCGCCAGACCGGAAAGACCGCCATAGCGGTCGATACGATCATCAATCAAAGAGGCCTGAATGTCTTCTGTATCTACGTCGCCGTCGGCCAAAAGCGTTCGACTGTTGCGCGAGTGGTAAAAACACTCGAAGAAAACCACGCGATGGAATACAGCATGGTGGTTTCCGCCAGCGCCAGCGACCCGGCGCCCATGCAATTCCTGGCGCCCTTTGCCGGCGCCGCGATCGGGGAGTATTTCCGCGACCACGGGAAGCATGCGCTGATCGTGTATGACGATCTGTCGAAACACGCGGTCGCCTACCGTCAGCTTTCGTTATTGCTCCGCCGGCCACCGGGACGTGAAGCCTATCCGGGCGATGTGTTCTATCTCCACTCTCGGCTGCTTGAACGCGCAGCCAAGCTGAGCGATAAACTGGGTGGAGGCAGTCTCACGGCTCTTCCCATTATCGAGACACAGGCGGGCGACGTGTCGGCTTACATTCCGACGAACGTCATTTCGATCACGGACGGCCAGATCTATCTGGGGAGCGATCTCTTTTACTCTGGTATCCGCCCGGCGATCAACGTCGGTCTGTCGGTCTCTCGTGTCGGAGGATCGGCTCAGATCAAGACCATGAAGCAGGTGGCTGGAACACTCCGGTTGGACCTTGCGCAGTATCGCGAAATGGCGGCGTTCGCTCAATTCGGAAGCGAGCTGGATAAGGCGACTCAGATGCAGTTGGCGCGTGGTGTGCGCATGGTGGAATTGCTCAAACAGGGGCAGTATAAGCCGATGCCGGTCGCCGATCAGGTGCTCTCGATCTACGCGGGTGTCAACGGCTACCTTGACGATGTGCCGGTGGACAAAGTGCAGCAGTTCGAGGGCGATCTGCTCCACTACATCCAACAGAACCATGCGGACCTGAAAAAGGAAGTCACCACCATCGGCAAGATCGACGACAAGGTCGGCGGCCGCTTGAAAGAGATCATCACGACCTTCAAGCAGAAGATGGGATACGGGGCGAAAGCGTAGGCACAGGGAACCTCATCAAGAAAGCGACACCGTACGACAACAAGACCGGACAGGCGGCCATTACGAAAGCACTCATGGATATCGTCGGCCCCGCCGAAGCGCTCGAATGAGTCGTTAACCGTGAATCGTCAACCGTTGTCACACGCAAACCGATGCCATAGGAAGCACGATTAACGAATACCGTTTAACGATTAACAAGGCAAGAGGAGCGATATGAACACGGGTAAAGTCATACAAGTCATCGGACCGGTCGTGGACGTGGAATTCCCTCCCGGCCGGCTACCCAACATCTACAATGCGATCAAGGTGACGCAAGAAGAGAATAAGGCTGCGGGCAAGCCCGTTGTGAATATCACGCTTGAAGTCGCCCAACATCTCGGCGAAAACCGTGTGCGTGGGGTCGCCATGTCTTCGACCGACGGGTTGACGCGCGGCATGGATGTACAGGATACCGGAGCTCCGATCTCGGTGCCGGTCGGACGCGAAACCCTCGGCCGTCTCATCAACGTGCTCGGTGAGCCGGTCGACGAAAAGGGACCGATCAAGGCGAAGAATAACTACCCGATTCATCGCCCTGCTCCCAAGCTCGAAGATCAGGAAACCAAGACAGAAGTGCTGGAGACCGGTATCAAAGTCGTCGATTTACTCGAACCCTACAGCAAGGGCGGCAAGGTCGGACTGTTCGGCGGCGCCGGGGTGGGTAAGACCGTCATCATCATGGAACTGATCAATAACATCGCGTTGCACCACGGCGGATTTTCTGTGTTCGCCGGTGTCGGGGAGCGAACCCGCGAAGGAAACGATCTCTGGCACGAAATGCAGGAGTCGAAGGTCATCGACCCGGACGATTACACGAAGTCGAAGGCCGCTCTCGTGTATGGACAGATGAACGAGCCTCCCGGAGCCCGTCTCCGCGTCGCGTTGACCGGCTTGGCCGTCGCCGAATTCTTTCGCGACGAGGAGAATCAAGATGTGTTGCTGTTCGTCGATAATATCTTCCGATTTACCCAGGCCGGTTCGGAAGTATCCGCGTTGCTGGGCCGCATGCCATCCGCAGTGGGATATCAGCCGACTCTCTCGACGGAGATGGGTGCGTTACAAGAGCGCATTACGTCGACCAAGCGAGGTTCGATCACCTCCGTGCAGGCCATCTACGTGCCGGCCGACGACTTGACTGACCCTGCTCCGGCGACGGCGTTTGCACACTTGGATGCGACCACCGTGTTGTCCCGATCCCTCGCTGAGTTAGGGATTTATCCGGCGGTCGATCCTCTAGACTCGACTTCGCGTATTCTTGATCTACAGATCATCGGGGATGAGCATTACAAGGTTGCGCGCGGCGTACAGTCCGTCCTCCAGCGATACAAGGACCTTCAAGACATTATTGCGATTCTTGGGATGGACGAGTTGTCGGAAGATGACAAAATGGTCGTGGCTCGCGCCCGGAAGATCCAGCGCTTCCTGTCGCAGCCCTTCCACGTCGCCGAAGCGTTTACCGGCGCCCCAGGCAAGTACGTCAAACTCAAGGATACGGTCCGTAGCTTCAAAGAGATTCTCGAGGGCAAGTATGATCACTTGCCGGAGCAAGCCTTCTACATGGTCGGCCCGATCGAAGAAGCGGTGGCCAAAGCCGAGAAAATGGGAGTGAAGGTTTAGAGAGGTGATGAACCGAGCATCCTCCTTGCTCGCGCAACGCGCGGTCTCGGAAGACCCTCGTTGCATGCGCGCACTGGAGGACACCTCGCTTCCTCGCCTCTAGAGGGAAGGTAATTGGGGAAGAGAAATCATGGCGGGAAAGATTCTATTGGAAGTCGTGACGCCGGAGAAGCAGCTGCTGAGCCAGCAGGTGGATGAAGTCATTGCCCCTGGGTCTGAAGGAGAATTCGGCGTCCTCCCGGGACACTGCCATTTCCTGTCAACCCTTCGCATCGGCGAACTTCGTTATCGTGTTAATGGTCACGTCCATTCAATGGCCGTTCTGTGGGGCTTTGCTGAAGTCACCCCGACTAAAGTCACGGTCATGGCCGAAATCGCGGAAAAAGCGGAAGACATCGATGTAGACCGTGCGACGGCCAAAGTCGCTGAGGCGGAGCGACGTCTTCAAGCGGGCGGCTTGCCGTCCGAAGTCAAAGAAGCCGAGATCAGTCTCGAAAAGGCTCGGCTTCGCAAGAAGATCGCCGAGCGGACGAGAAAGATCGGCCACGCCTAGGTTACTCGATTCCTGCCGTGCCCCGAGGACCCAACGCGATAGTACGAAAGAGGTCCTGGGTATCATCCCGCCCGGCAGAACGACCTCACCTCTGCCGGGCAGGGAGTCAGTCCTAGCTGAACCATCGACTCTCTCAAGCGGCTGTAGATGCTCAGTAGCCATCGTGGCTGGACGCCTCTGTTGCCGGTTGTCTCAACTCAATACTGATCACGATCGCGCCCATGACATCGTTGAGCTTGAAGTCACGCTTCGGGCTGTCGGGATGAGCATTGTGACAGCCGATACAAGCCTGTGTGACGGCCAGATCGGCATACACCGCCTCAAAATACCGCTTATCAGCCACCCTCGTGACTCCGGTGTAGGGACGGTTGGGTTGAGCCATGATGGTCCCGAGTCCGATGCTTTCCATGGCATTCGTCGCTATATTGCGCTTGTTGATCGGCCACAAGCTGATCAGCCGGTAATGCATGCCGAGGCCTCGCTTGTCGTTGTACCGTCCCGATTCCAACAGGAATTGAGCGGGTAGGGGCAACGTATGCTTCTGTTCCCAGTTTTCCGATGCGACGACCACACCTTTCGCTTGCATACGCTCCACGACATGTTTGGTATAGATATCTCGGTCGGCCTCGATGACGGCGTGGATATAGTCGGCCACCGTTTCGATCGGGAGGGTGATCGCTGCCGTTTCAGGAACAGCGCGAGCCGGCCAAAGGACGGTCGCGCATCCTACTGCAAATCCCAGCAGGGCGGCTCTCCACCACAATGTTTTGGAGGACATCATAGGTACCTCCTGGTTGTGCGCGCGGATGGATTGTCTGACCGGTTCCAGGCCGCGAGCGGATGAATTGCACGGATGTTCAACACGAGAAATCGTTGTGCCGGTAGACGAACCGATCCCCGGGCAGGATCAGTAGGAGCGCTTACATGAAGGGATCGGAAGGGTCTGATGGACCTGTGCAGGTCGATAGGTAAGCCTGTCTTACGGGCGGGTTCCCTGTGGTGCAAGAAATCGTGGGAAGGTACCAATGACATGGCCCCATTCCCTTGCTCTCATGACGTGACGCGTCCACACGAGCATACGACACTGAAGCATACTCTCCAGTTCTACACATTGTCCAATCGCTGTCGGCGGGAGTCCCGGGCAGGAGTACAGGCACCACTGAAGGCGCTCATCAGTCGCTTTGGCATGATTCTTCGTCGTATCTTTCGACTTGATCCCTGGAAATGGGTCACCGGCTAACTCGAACTGCCTCACGAGGGTCCTGGTGCGAACCTTGGTTCTTTACTACGATGAGTTGAGGGAACAACATAGAATGTAAACGAGTCCTGGAACGAGACTGTATCTTGGGTCAGGTGATGGCTCCGTCGAGTCGACAGCAGTTCTGAGTTCAGTCCATGCAGCTCCCATGTGAAGCCAAACTGAAAGACGGCACCCCAATTGAGCTGGTGCTGGCAGGAAACCAGGATTTGCCCCTGCTCGCCAGGCTCTATGATCGAATCGTCGCCGAGGGCACGTCGTACCCCCACGAGCGTCCATTGAGCCAGGACGAATTTCAGGATTATTGGGTACGGGGTAAGAGCACGGTGGTAGCCTACGAACGGCCGCGGAAGGACAAGGCCGATCTGCTCGGAGCCTTCTATCTCAAACCGAATTGGCCCGGGCGGGCACGGCATGTTGCGAATGCAGGATTCATTGTCGCCCCGGAGTGGCGGAATCGCGGGGTAGCTTGGCTGCTCGGCGCCGTGATGCTCGACTACGCCAAAGAACTTGGGTATCGCAGTGTGATCTTCAACCTCGTTTTTTCCGAAAATCAGGTCGCGCGTCACTTGTGGGAGAAGCTCGGTTTCCGTCTACTCGGCGTGATTCCCGGTGCGGTTCGCATGGACGACAGTCAGTACCAAGACGCGATCATTATGTTTCGCTCGTTGATCTAGGTTGAGTTTTCCATGTCAACACAACCAATCTGGAATCCTCAACAATACGCAGAGCATGCGCGGTTTGTGACTGACCTCGGCGCGCCCCTGATTGACATGCTGGCTCCCAAACCGGGCGAACGTGTCCTGGATCTTGGTTGCGGCGACGGGGTGTTGACGAGGCAGCTCCTAGACCTTGGGTGCGATGTCGTCGGAATAGATTCGAGCCAGGCGATGGTCGAGACGGCGAAGGCTCTCGGCGTCCATGCTCAGGTGATCGATGGGCACCGGCTTCCCTTCCACCAGGAGTTCGATGCGGTCTTCAGCAACGCGGCCCTGCATTGGATGGTGAAACCGGACGAAGCGCTGTGCGGTATCCGGCACGCATTACGCCCAGGTGGCCGGCTCGTGGCAGAGTTCGGGGGGAAAGGCAACCTCACCAACCTGCTGGCCGGGCTTCACAAAGTTCTCAAGACCTACGGGTGCGATCCTACGATCATTCAGCCCTGGTACTTCCCGACCGCAGAGGAGTATGGTGCGAGGCTGGAACGGCAAGGGTTTCAGGTCATCACAATCAACCTGTTTCCTCGCCCGACCGGCTTACCGGGCGATATCACGAAGTGGTTGGAAATGTTCGCCCAGCCCTTTTTTGATCTCATCCCCAGCGCGAGTCAAGCAGAATTCATTGCACGAGTGCGTGAGACGCTGCGACCGGTGTTGGCAAATCCAGATGGCCGCTGGACGGTTGATTATGTCCGCTTGCGTTGCCACGCCGTCAAGCCGACCGTTGGGTGATGAGAAAGTTCACACCGTTGCCGTCATGGAATTCTGATCACGGGACATCGTTTGCCTTGTAATCGCTCTCCGGGCTACAGGGATGAGGATTGTGGCAGTCGGTGCAAGCTTGCATCACGGCGTAGCCTGCCTAGACGAGTTGTCTTGACGCCTCATGGGGGCGTAGTCTAGGCTTCCTCCCCTAGGCGCTGGTCTTTCTGGACTCGCGAGGGACGACCGAGCCTGTTCCAGTCATATCAGAACTGTGAGGGGTGCGGATGACGTATTGTGTGGGGGTCATGGTCGAGTCGGGCTTGGTGCTCGCGTCCGACTCACGGACCAATGCGGGCGTAGATCAAATCGGCAACTTTCGGAAAATGACGGTGTTTGAGCGCCCAGGTGATCGGGTGATCGTGATGCTCAGTTCCGGCAATCTGGCGGTGACCCAGGGGGTGGTGGCCCTGCTGGAACAGGGGGGGCAGATGTACCAGCACAACATCTGGAGCTGCGGCTCCATGTATGATGTCGCCTGCCTCGTGGGCGAGACCATGCGCGGGGTGCAGAACCGAGACGGACCCTATCTGTTGCAACACAATATCGATGCCAGTGCCGCGTTTATCCTGGGAGGGCAGATCTACGGCGAGCGGCACCGGTTGTTCAATCTCTATACGGAAGGCAATTTCATTGAAGCAACGCCGGATACGCTCTACTGCCAGAACGGGGAGGTCAAGTATGGGAAGCCGATCATCGACCGAGTGGTCACCTATTCGACCGGCCTGATGGAGGCGGCGAAATGCGTCCTGATCTCCTTTGACTCCACGATGCGCAGCAACATCTCCGTCGGTCCGCCGATCGACTTACTGTGTTATGAACGAGATAGCCTCAAGGTCGCCCTCCAACGACGACTCGGAGACCATGACTCCTATTTCGACAACATGCGCGAGCAATGGGGAGCTGGGTTGAAGCGGCTGTTCAGTGAACTGCCTGATCCGCATTGGAACAATTGATCCTATGAGCATCAGGGTCGCCCTGAACCATAAGACCCATTATCGTTTCGACCGGCCGGTGAGCCTATCCCCGCATGAGATCCGGCTGCGCCCCGCCCCCCATTGCAGGACCCGCATTCAGAGCTATTCGCTGAATATTCGTCCCACCAATCATTTCATCAACTGGCAGCAGGACCCCTACGGCAACTATCTGGCGCGCGTCGTTTTTCCGGAGCAGACCATCGAACTCGATGTGGTGGTGGATGTGGTTGCGGACATGACGGTGATCAACCCGTTCGACTTCTTCATCGAGCCTTCCGCCGAACAGGTTCCCTTTGCGTATCAGCCGCAGTTGGCCAAGGAGCTGGCCCCTTTTCTGGAAGTGGACCCCTGCGGTCCGCTGCTCGGCGCATGGCTTGCACAATTCAGACTGGCTGATCGCGACGAATCACACGCGACTACCGACTTTCTGGTCCGACTCAATCAGCGGCTTCAAAGAGATATCGACTATATAGTTCGGTTCGAACCAGGCGTACAGAGTTGCGAGGAGACATTGCGCCTCCGGCGAGGCTCGTGCCGTGACAGTAGCTGGTTGCTGGTGCAGATTCTGCGGAATTGTGGTCTGGCGGCGCGGTTTGCGTCGGGGTACCTGATTCAACTGGTAGCAGATGTGAAGCCTCTCGATGGGCCGGCCGGGCCCAAGCAGGATTTTACCGATCTCCATGCTTGGGCTGAGGTCTATATTCCGGGAGCCGGCTGGATCGGACTCGACCCAACGTCCGGCTTACTGGCAGGAGAAGGACATATCCCCTTGGCCTGCACGGCCTCTCCGTCCAGCGCCGCACCCGTGATCGGGAGTACTGGTGTCTGCGAGTCCGAGCTGGACTTCCGCATGACCGTGACACGGATTCACGAAGATCCACGTGTCACGAAGCCCTACAGCGACGAACAATGGCAAGCCATCGAGACGATGGGCCGCCGGATCGATGCCGATCTGCGGGCCGGCGATGTACGGCTCACGATGGGAGGCGAGCCGACGTTCGTTTCGATCGACGATATGGAGGGGGCCGAGTGGAATACCGAAGCGCTCGGTCCCACCAAGCGGAAACTCGCCGGCGATGTGCTCAAACGGCTGAAGAGCCGTTTTGCGCCTGGTGGGCTGCTGCACTATGGTCAGGGCAAATGGTATCCGGGTGAAGTGCTGCCCCGGTGGGCATTGGGCTGCTACTGGCGGCTGGATGGCGAACCGGTCTGGTCCAATCCCTCATTGGTTGCCGATGAATCAGTTTCTTACGGCTATTCGGCTGATCGCGCGCAGAAGTTTGCGGCCCGTTTGGCCGAACGGCTGAATCTCGATCCCGCCTTTGCCATCCCCGCCTATGAAGATGTCTGGCATTACCTGATGGAGGAACAGAAGTTACCGGTCAATGTGGACCCGCTCGAAAAAGACCTCAAAGATCCGGAACAGCGCAGGACGTTAGCACGCCTGCTGGATCGGGGGTTGGGTGAAGTGGCGGGCTATGTGCTGCCTCTAAGAGCAGTAGCGTCGTCGCTCCATCACTCTGGTCCGCGCAAAGCCCGATGGATCTCCGGCCCATGGCCGCTCAAGCGAGGGCGGCTGTATCTGCTACCGGGAGATTCACCGATGGGCTATCGGCTTCCTTTGACCGCGCTCCCCTGGATAGCCCCTGATGATGTTGAAATCGAGCAGGAACGCGACCCGCTGGAGGCGCGCGAACCACTAGGATCAGCTGGGGCTGGACGGCGTGGAGCTGATGTGCCAGACCAGCTCCAACTCGCGATCAATAAAACATGGGCGGTCGGTGAATCGGCTCAGGCGGTGCTTCGGACCGCCCTCTGTGTCGAAGTCCGGCAGGGACGACTGCACATCTTCATGCCGCCTCAGGCTTATTTGGAAGATTACCTCAACCTGGTCAGCGCGGTTGAGGAGACTGCTGCTGAGTTACAGAGCCCGTTGTGGGTGGAAGGTTATCCACCTGCGTATGATCCTCGCTTGCAGTCCTTCAAGGTGACTCCCGATCCAGGCGTCATTGAGGTCAACATTCATCCGGCCAGGACCTGGGAGGAGCTGGTCAGCAACACGCAGATCCTCTACGAAGAAGCGCGCCAGTCGCGGCTAGGGACGGAAAAGTTCATGCTCGATGGGCGTCATACCGGCACAGGCGGCGGAAACCATACCACGCTGGGTGGTCCCACGCCGGGGGACAGTCCGATGTTGCGCCGCCCGGACCTGCTCCGGAGCCTCACCACCTACTGGCTGAATCATCCCGGGTTGTCTTACCTCTTTTCCGGCATGTTTGTGGGGCCGACCAGCCAGGCGCCCAGAGTGGATGAAGCCCGTCATGACCACCTGTACGAACTCGAGATTGCGTTTCAGCAGATGGCGGCCAAACAGCAGGCCGGGCAAGACACAGTGACTCCGTGGCTGGTGGACCGCTTACTGCGACATTTGCTCGTGGACCTGACCGGCAATACGCACCGCGCGGAATTCTCCATCGACAAGCTCTATTCCCCGGACTCCGCGACAGGCCGCCTGGGATTGGTGGAATTCCGGGCCTTTGAAATGCCGCCTCATCCCCGGATGAGTCTGTCGCAGATGTTGTTACTCCGCGCCCTCGTCGCGAAGTTTTGGAAGCAGCCCTATCATGCTCAGGCGGTGCGTTGGGGAACCGAATTGCATGACCGGTTCATGCTGCCCCATTTCGTCTCGCAAGACATGAGGGATGTGCTGTGGGACTTGCGAGCCGGTGGGTATCAATTTCAGAGCGAGTGGTTCGCGCCATTTTTTGAGTTCCGGTTTCCCCGGTACGGGAGCGTGGTCTTCGAGGGCGTTGAGATCGAACTACGACAGGCGATTGAACCGTGGCACGTGTTGGGGGAAGAAACGGTTGCGGGCGCCGTTGCGCGCCATGTGGACTCGTCGGTGGAACGCATTCAAGTCAAGGTCAACGGCATGATCGATCCGCGCCACGTCGTGACGTGCAACGGCCGTCCTGTTCCGTTTCATCCGACCGGGACGCGCGGTGAATTCGTCGCGGGGGTCCGGTATCGAGCCTGGCAACCGCCCTCAGCCCTGCATCCGACCATCCCGGTGCAGTCCCCGCTGCGGTTTGACCTGGTCGATACCTGGACTGGCCGTGCGGTCGGCGGCTGCACTTACCACGTGGTGCACCCGGGAGGACGGAGCTACGACGTCTTTCCCGTGAATGCGAACGAAGCCGAAGCCCGACGCCTCACTCGCTTCTGCGACCATGGCCACACACCGGGTCCGATGAACGTCCACCCCGAGGAGCGGAATCGGGACTTTCCCTTTACCCTCGATCTGCGACGGAGTCCCGGGTGATCGATTGCAGAGCAATCGGAGGCTGGGCGAGTGAGACAAATACGTCATGGTTGGACGCACCGCTAGACGACGCTTCCGACAGCTTCAAAAGAGCTCCTCCTGCACCATCTCCAATTTGTGAAGTCGCGCAATATGAGAAGGAAGGGAATAAAGGGGACATTCTGGTTATCCTCTCGCATTAAGGGAATCGCGGCCTAGGGAATCTCACAATGTTCCCGTTTCGGCTCGTTTCGGCTTCTTAGGGTGTGGCGCTGAACAGGCAAGGGTGGCATACTAACCTTGTGAAGAAGGTCGTGCTGCCGGTCGGGCGCTGATGGGTTCTTACCTGGGGGGAGGATGATGTCAAAGGTAGATCAGCTCAAGACGGAAATCGAGGGACTTCCCAGGGAGGAGTTCAGTGAACTCGTCCGGTGGCTTTCAGAAAAGGATTGGGAGAGATGGGACGAGGAGATCGAAGCCGACTCCGAGGCTGGACGGCTTGACTTCCTGGTGCGTGAGGCGCTCGACGAGAAAGCTAAGGGGCCACTCAAGGACCTGTGAAGCATCGCACCACGGCCCGGTTCTGGGCTTCCTATGCGCGTCTGCCAGAAGCTGTCCAGAAAGTGGCCCGACAAAACTTCGACCTCCTGAAAAAACATCCTCGGCACCCTTCTTTACACTTCAAGAAAGTTGGCAAGCTGTGGTCGGTGAGGGTCGGACCTCATCACCGGGCGCTGGCAGTCGAGGATGAGGCGGACTTCATTTGGGTTTGGATCGGACCGCATGATGAGTACGAGCGGCGCATCAAGCAACAAGGCTAACGTTTCAAAGGACTTGACCAATGAGAATCAGAGAACTCCGGGTACAACCACACTGGGTGCTATCCGCGGCGCGAAGAAAAGGCACAACCGGCGGCTTCATAACAGGGCCAGCTAACCACGGCTTGCAACCGACGACGGCCAGGAGGTTCATGAGCCCAACGCGGCTGAACCGGGGTCGTTTGGCACGGTAGACGCCTCACTGCACTTTCTCCTTCACCACGTTCCCTTCGATCGGGCGCAGGGCGAAGAACGTTTCGTAAATGGCGTCGTCGGTCCGATTGAGCTTGAGTTGAAAGTCGTCGAAAAACTCGTGCAACCCGCCCGACAGGATGTCCGCCATATCGGCGTAGTCCATTTCCGACCGTAACCGACCCAACCGCTTTTCCGCCAGATTGCTATGCCTGTCGCTCTCTGATCCGACAATCGCATGGAGTGAATCTTCGGCCTTGATGAGGCAATAGCGGATGGCCCGCGGAAAGTTCGGATTGAGAATCAGAAACTCCGCCACCTGGTTGGGCGAGATGCGGCCATGTTGTTTGCAATACATCTCTAGGGCGCTGGCGGACTTCAACAAGGCGGACCATTGGATAATGTCGAACGGCGTGCCGACTTCGGCCACGGTCGGGAGCAGCATGAAATATTTCACGTCGAGAATCCGGGAAGTCTTATCCGCTCGTTCCAGCAGGCGGCCGAGTCTGGCGAAGTGCCAACCTTCTCCGTGCGACATGGTGGCGTCGGTAATGCCCAGGAAGAGGTGGCAGTTCGCTTTCACATCCGTCAAAAATGTGTGGAGATTTCGGCTGGACAGGCCCTTCGAGACACCGTCTCTGACCATGAGATGAAAGCGGTTGACCTGCTCCCACATCTCGGTGGAGATGATTTCCCGGACCGTCCGAGCATTCTCCCGGGCGGCCAGGAGGCAAGAGAGAATCGAATTGGAATTTGTGGCATCGGCCAAGAGAAACTGGATCACGGTTTCCTTCGTCGCTTTTCCATAGCGACCGGTAAAACTTTCACGATCTCCCGTTGTGGCCACCAACGGCTCCCACTGCTCCGTGGTGCCTCTGGGAAGGTCAAGGGTGAGGTTCACGTTCACCTCGATGAACCGCGCATAATTCTCCGCCCGTTCGATGTAACGGTTCAACCAATAGATGGAACTGGCGACACGGCTCAGCATCGTCGGTCGAGCGCGGGACGGTTGTTGGTTTGAGCTTCAGCGGTGAAGTCGTCGTTCATGAAAGGACCCAGGTATCTTTATTGCCCCCGCCTTGAGACGAATTCACCACGAGTGACCCTTTCCGCAACGCCACGCGCGTCATGCCACCCGGCAGGACGTACACATCACGTCCATACAAGACGTACGGGCGTAGATCAACATGGCGACCTTCCAAGTGATCCTCCACCAAGGTAGGCACTCGCGAGAGGGCCAGAGTGGGTTGGGCAATGTAATTGCGCGGATCGGCCTCGATGCGACGGGCATACTCCTCGCGATCTTGTCGCGAGGCCTGTGGGCCTATCAACATCCCGTACCCACCGGCTTCATTGGTGGCTTTCACGACCAGTTGATCCAAATGCTCCAAGACATAGGTTCGATCCTGTCTATCCGAACAGATATAGGTGGGTACATTCGGGAGTATCGGTTCCTCCGCCAAATAGTAATTGATGATCTTCGGGATGTAGGCATAAATGGCTTTGTCGTCCGACACACCTGTACCGGGCGCATTGGCGAGCGCGACTCGGCCTCTCTTGTAGGATTCCATCAGACCGGGGACTCCAAGCAGGGAATCGCTTCGAAACGCCAGGGGGTCCAGATAGTCGTCATTGATCCGGCGGTAGATCACATCGACACGTTGAGACCCCTTGGTGGTGCGCATGTGGACCGATCCCTCTACGACTGCGAGATCGTTGGCTTCGACCAATTCCACTCCCATCTTTTGCGCGAGCAGGGAATGTTCGTAGTAGGCGGAATTGAAAGTGCCCGGCGTGAGAATCACGACGGTCGGATCCGGAAGCTCAGAAAGGGAACGAAGGGTTTCCAAGAGTTGGCTTGGATAGCCATCAACCGGCCGGACACGATAGGCCTCAAACAGCTCAGGAAATGTCCGTTTCATGACCTGTCTGGCCTCCAACACGTAGGCCACTCCGGACGGGCAACGGGTGTTGTCTTCGAGGACATAGTACCGGCCATCGCTGATTCGCACCAGATCGATCCCGGCAATGTGGCACCAGATACCTCGCGGTGGATGGAGGCCCATACAGGGCTGCAAGAAACCCTTGCTGGAATGAATCAGCTCGTTAGGAATCACTCCGTTCTTGATGATCCGTTGATCGTGGTACACATCGTCGATGAACAAGTTCAACGCGCGCATGCGCTGACGAAGGCCGGATTCAATGTGCTCCCAATCCGACGCCGAAACGATCCGTGGTACGATGTCGAAGGGGAAGATCTGCTCATGTCCACCATCGTTCCCGTAGACGCCGAACGTCATCCCCATGTTGAGAATCACGCGTTCAGCCGCTTCCTGTCGTTTTTTCAGCTCCCCTTCCGGCAGTGATGCAAACTTCCGCAGTAAGAGCGTGCTTCCGGATCGCGGCTGGCCTTTCTCCTCGTAGAGCTCGTCGTAGAACCCCTCTGGGTCGTAATGCGAAAATCGTATGCTCATGTGAGTTACCCCAGGGTAGCCACCCTAGCAAAACCCCTCGTTGGCTTCAACTGCTCCGCTGAGAGAGGCCAGAGCTTAGCGGACCGGGTTGCGTTGATACTATGACCCTCCGTTACGAAGGAAGCAAACCGCCGGCAATAGCCGATTGCATTTGACCAGAGCTCTTTAGTAGCGTGTTCTGCTCATGATTACAGAATTTATCATCACTTCCGGAGAACAGCCGAAACGGCTGGATCTCTTTCTCGTCAATCGAGAACGGGAGATCTCGCGGTCTGCCTTGCAGCGGCTGATCGAGCTGGGGCGCATTCGAATCAACGATCAGGTGGTGAAGGCGAGTCACAAGATCAAACCAGGCGATAGAATCACCATGGATGTCCCGAAGCCGGAGCCTCTTTCAATCAAGGGAGAGGCCATCCCTCTTCAAGTGCTGTTCGAGGATGAATCTCTGCTGGTCTTGAATAAACCGCCTGGCATCGTCGTCCATCCTGCTCCGGGGAACTGGACCGGTACCCTGGTGAACGCGCTGCTCCATCATTTCCAAACATCGGGCGGCACGATCTCGACCATCGGTGGAAAGGAGAGGCCCGGTCTCGTCCATCGACTGGACAAGGAAACATCCGGCGTCATGGTCATCACCAAGACCGACCAGGTGCACCGCGCGCTTGCGGCGCAATTCAAGCACCATACCATCACCCGGGTGTACGAAGCCTTGGTCTGGGGCGTTCCCAAGAAAGGCCGAGGGTTGATCGAACTGGCTATCGGCCGGGACATCAAAGATCGAAAGAAATTTTCTCCGAGAACGACCAGTCCTAAGGAATCGGTGACGGAGTATGTAGTGGAGCGGCGGTATGGGAAAGCGGCTGCCCATGTGCTGCTGTATCCCCGAACAGGCCGCACTCATCAGCTTCGGGTTCACCTCGCTTCCTTGGGACATCCCATTCTGGGGGATCACACGTACGGCGGACGGAAGGTCTGTACGGTCGATGAAGTGGTGATTCCTCGGGTGATGCTCCATGCCAGGACACTGGGATTCGTTCATCCAACGACGGGTAAAGTGGAGGAATTCACGAGGCCGATTCCCGGTGATATGGAGACGGTGACGAATGCGTTTGAAGAGCTGATACTCGCCACCCATGGTAGGGCGCGCGGATCAGCCGCGGAATTCCATTTTGCTGAGGACGCATGCTGACCACCGAAGTACTTGATACCGTGGGAGGGTTAACGTCCCACCTCAAGTCCTATGCCGCTAAACTTCCACCCATTGTCCACTTGAGCTCGCTACCCTCGGGAGTGAAACCTTCTTTCGAGGCGGTGGATGGCTATGAAACCATCGTGTCACGTGCGCGAAGCCAGAGTGCCGGCACCCCATACAAGTCGCTGAATGAATCGTTGGTGTCATCTCTGGAGGCGTTTGAAATCGGAAATCTCCTCGGGGCCGTTCAGCCGCTTCTCTCGGCATTGGATCACTTGGAACGAATGCAACGGGATAAGGAAATTGAGATCGGACCGGTGGATGAAAAGCGACTCAAGGACTATCGAGCCGCTTTACAGAAGATCCTTCCGGGCAATCAGCCTGAGCTGGATGGTGCCGGTGGAGGGATGTGATGCCGCAGTTTTGAGTTCTGCGTGCGTAGTTCTTAGTTTTCCGGAGAGACCCCAAACTCATCACTCAAAACTCACAACTGAAAACTCAGCAAAGCGGCTAGTGCCCCATCTTTGGCCCTAATGCGTTCGGGCCAACGGTGACAAGTTTGAAGCGCGCAACACTCCCACAGTGAGGGCACTTCGCTCGAACGGTTTCATCGTCGAGCACCTCGTACTCATCCGGTTTCAGCCACATCAGCTGGGCACACTTTGGACAGGTTCGGACTTGCGTTGACATCGGTTTCCCCGTACACTTCAAGACGATTCGGGAGATACTCTAGTATAAGATGCCTCCAACCCTCAAGTCCGCCGTCACCTACTCGTCGAAAGAACTCCCGGAAGCAGGTCAGCTCATCAGACTGTTTCACCAGGCGCCTTGGGCCAAGAGCCGATCGCTCGATGATGCGAAGGACATGCTACGCCATACCGACCTAACTCTGTGTGCCTGGGATGGTAATCAACTGATCGGGTTCGGCCGAGTGCTCACAGACTTCATCTACCGTGCAACGATCTGGGATGTGATCGTCGACAAGGCGTATCAGGGGCAGGGAGTGGGGAGCGAGATCGTGCAGCGCATCCTCAATCACCCCCGCCTCAAGCGAGTGGAGCTCTTTTGGCTCTGTACCAGGCGTCCGGGTTTTTATGAAAGACTGGGCTTCAGTTCAAAGGAGCAGACCGGCATGGTGTGGAGCCGGGGCAAAAATCGCCGTCTAGGATAGAAACTGTTTTCCTGGTGTAGCCGACCCTTCCGCAGTCACACGAAAGGCTGGTCACAGCCCGGCGGTACCAAGCTAGAAAAACATCTTCCCGCCAAAGAGAAAGCCGAACGAGGAGGCATTCCAATCATCATTCCTGAATCCGTTGACGGTCGCGTGACCGTTGTTTTGTTTGTAGGCCCATTCGACGTTGAAGGCGAACCGTTCGGTGAACCGGTAATCGCCTCCCCAGCCTAATCGCCAGGCGAAGTTGTTGCTCGGACTGATGCTAGTAGGCGTATCCTCGCCGAAACTGTTGACGTTCACGCCGAAGCTCATGTTCACATAGGGGGTGAACCGACCTACTTTCACCGGACGTAGCTCTATTGTGGGAAGCACAGATACTGTATCTTGATGTCCCAGGTCCGTGTCAGTTCGCTCTACGCTGACTCCGTGCCGTTCCCACTCAAGCATCATTCCGATCAAAAACCAGGTATTGAGACTGTACATACCTTGAAAATTGACCAGTGGTCCTATTGACGTCGAAGTATTCTCCGTGAGCTGCTGGGTAAGCGGGGCAAAGCCTGCTCGATAACCCACTATCCACTTGCCTGCCTCAATCCCCCCGAATCCTTCAGCCAAGGCATCGGTTGACGTGAGGATCACCGTTGCAGCAATGACGACCAACAATCCAACCAATCCAGCCCGCAGACCTCGTCTCCGCATGGACTCCTCCTCTCGAATGTGGCCGCTTCGCTCGCATGTTGATACTGACAGATTCGGTATCTCGTTACACTTGGAGAAACGAGAACTCACCGCCGATTCCCATCGGGGGAGAGGGCTCGCATAGACATAGCATTATAGCGAAAGCGGGGCAAGGTACTTAATGAGAATGAGCGGCCCGCATCCGCCGCACACGTTTCGGCGAGAAGAAAACCGAGATGAAAAACAGAGTGGTGGCTAGTAGGACAATGGCCGGCCCGGAAGGCACATCCCACAGGGCAGAGATCAGGACACCGGACACGGCCGTCAGAATGCCGATTGCCGAGGAATAGAAGGTCAGTGCCGCGAGGCTATGGGTGAGTTGGTAGGCGGTCGAGGCCGGAATCAGGATCATGGCAAAGACCAAGATCGCTCCGACGGTTTTCAGGGACACCACCACCGTCAAGGCGATCAACGTCAGGAGGAGAAAAAATATCTGACGGGCCGGTACGCCGGACGCTTCGGCCATCTCTTGGTCGAAGGCGATGAAATAGAGTTCTTTTGCAAACAGGAGCAGAAGGCCCAACACAAGAACGCTCAACGCTCCAATGATGCGTAGTTCTTCGGGAGTGACCGATAGAACGCTGCCGAATAAGAATCCGTACACCTCGGCATTGTAGGTTTTCATCAGTCCGATAAAGAGAATGGCCAGTGCCATGGTCGTGGTGTAGAGAATACCGATTGAGACGTCCAGCTTCATTCGGCCACGTTCTTCGACCCATCCGGTGATCCAGACCGTCGCAAGGCCGAACACAATGGCGAGCAACAAGGGCGGCCATCCCATCAAGTAGCCGAGTGTCACGCCCGCAAATGCGGCATGTGACGTCCCAGCGCCGACGAATGCCAATCCCCGCAATACCACGAACACCCCGATGACGGAGCAGAGCCCACCCACCATCGCTGCGGCAAGCAGTGAGCGTTGCATGAAATCATAGGTGAGAAGATCCAACATGGCCGGCAGTCAATTCCTAGTGGTGATGATGGTAATCTTCGACGATGACAAGATCGTTTTCTGTAATAACGAGGTCTTTGCCGTATACCTGGTGAAGGATCTCCGGTTTGAGAACCTCCGCTGGGGGAGCGGCGGCGAAGAGTCTGGTTTTGAGAAGAACCATTCGATCCACTCGTGAGCGAATCATATTAATGTCGTGCGTAATCAGCAGGACCGTCAGCTTGAGCTCCTCGTGAAGGTGTTGGACTAGCTCAATGACATTGTGTTGAGTGGTGATATCCAGACCGGTCGTCGGTTCATCCAATATCAGGACCTTGGGTTGCTGGGCCAGGGCCCTGGCGATGAAGACGCGCTGTTGCTGGCCGCCGGACAGATGCCCGAGCGCATTGTCTTGGTGAGATTCCATTCCGACCTGAGCCAGTGCCTCCAGCGCGATGTCCCGATCCTTCCTCCCTGGGCGTTTGAACAGGCCCAGTGCTCCGTAACGACCCATCATCACCGTTTCAAGAACCGTCACCGGAAAATTCCGATCGACGACACCTTTCTGGGGGAGGTAGCCGATTTTTGCGCGATGGTGGCAGCGGAGCTCATCACAGGCACAGTCGAAGATATGAAGATGGCCCTCTACTGGAGCGAGAAGGCCCAGTACGGCGCGGCAAAGCGTCGTCTTGCCTGATCCGTTCGGGCCGATGACTCCCACGAATTCGCCCTCGTAGATAGTCAACGAAATGTCCTTGAGGGCGATGAGCCCGGGAAATCCGAAGGAGGCATGGTCGAAGCGGATGATCGGCTCGCGGAGGTCAGACACGAAATCCGAAGCTCCTTCCGGCGCCAAGACGAGAACGGTTACGAGGTTGTTTCCAGCGCACTGGCCAATTGGAGCACATCATAGCGAAGCATGTCGAGGTAGGTCTCAGTTCCCGCCAAGCCGCCCGGCATCGCCGTCAAGACGACGACGTGGGCCTTGGTCTCCCGCGCCAGTAGCTCCGGGAGTCGCTGGCTGAGTTGAACCTCGGATACGACAACTCTGATATTCTCCTTTCTCACCTTCTCAATGAGAGACTGTAGATGAAGGGCGGATGGTTCTGTGCCGGACTGGGTTTGAATCGTGCCGACAATGTCGAAGCTGAATCGCTTTGCCAAATAGGGCCAAGCTGGGTGATGGGCGATGAAACGCCGGTCGGTTAGCCGCTGGGTGCGCTCAAGCAGTTCCTTTTGCACCTGACCCAGCCGTCGGAGATAGGCCGCTTGATTGGCCTGGTATTCAGCCGTATGACTCGGGTCCACTTCAATGAAGGCTTGGGTGATATGGCGCAGCATGATGGCGACATTTTCAGGGTCCAGCCAAATATGCGGATTCCCGGCTTCTCCTTCACGATGCGTCCCTTCATGAGCATCGGCGCCGTCTCGAATCAGCTCTACCCCCTGGGATGTCGTGATCACACGTAACGATTGGTCTCCCGCATTCTTCACCAGGGATGAAACCCAGACCTCCAGTCCCATGCCGATTTCCAACAACAGCCTGGCCTTCCGGACTGCGACCAGATCGGTGGGCTTGGGTGAATAGGTATGCTCGTTTTCGTAGCCGCTCAACAACGAAGTGACTCGTACGTACCGGCCACCAACCTGCTGCGCCAGATCTTGCAGGACGGGAATCGTGACCACCACAGGAATCGGGTCGCGAGCCTCCGCAATAGGGCCGGAGAGGAGAAAAACTCCCGCTAGCACGGCAAAGAAAGAACAGACAGGCGACTCCCACAGGTGGTTGACCAGAAACATCGGCGGGGACGGTACCATCCGCGTATGATGGTGTCAACGAGATCATGAGGGCATACCGCTCAATAGGCCCTGTCCATTCGACTCCTTGACCACACACTAAAGTTCGATTAGCGTAGCACACCCGTGGGCCCCGGGCATTCATGCGGCGGGTGAAAGGATACAGGAGATGAACGTTGTCGGATTGATGTCAGGAACCTCAGCGGACGGAGTCGATGCGGCGTTAGTCACCATCGTCCGTCAGAAGGGCGGTCTCCATGTCCGGATGCTCGCGTTTCATTCGCTTCCGTACCCTCGTTCGCTGCAGCGACGAATTCTCGCGGCATCGGTTTCCGGAACGGTGGCGGACATTTGCCACCTGAATGCGCTCCTAGGCGAATGGTTTGCCCACGCCACCTTAGGCGTCATTCGGTCGGCTCAACTATCCCCGGAAAATGTAGACCTGATCGGATCTCACGGCCAAACAGTGCACCACCTGCCGCATGGCATCAAAGATACAGGTGTCGGCGCCATACGCTCCACTCTTCAGATCGCTGAGCCGGCCGTGATTGTCGAACGCACCGGGATTACCACGGTGGCGAATTTCCGTCCACGCGACATCGCGGCCGGCGGACAAGGGGCGCCGCTTACCCCAGGGGTCCACGCGCTGCTGTTTCGACATCCGCGCCGCGCCCGGCTCATCGTAAACCTTGGCGGCATCAGCAACGTCACCTACCTTCCTCGCGGATCTGGCTCCGATGAACTCGTCGCGTTCGATACGGGGCCGGCGAATATGGTGCTCGATGGGCTCATGTCCCGTATCACGAATGGCCGGGCCTCGATGGATCGCGAGGGACGATTGGCGGCCAAAGGCCGGATCGATTCAAGATTGCTCGCCAAACTTCTCGCGCATCCGTATCTTTCTCAGGCGCCTCCAAAATCGACCGGTCGCGAGGCGTTTGGCGCGAAGATGCTGGAAGAATTGCTTAGCTGGCAACAAACACGTCGGTTGGCGGTCGAAGATCTTCTGGCTACCTGTAGCCGCTGGACTGCCGAATCGGTCGGGACTGCAAGGCGGTGGATCAAGGGCGGGATCGATGACGTGATCGTGGGTGGGGGCGGTGTCCGGAACCGGGCGATCATGGGACATTTAGCTGACATCTTTGCTCCGGTGCCGGTCACGCCGTTTGAGACGCACGGTTGGGACAGTAAGGCTCTGGAATCGGTCGCTTTTGCCGTCCTGGCGTATCAGACCGTGATGGAACAATGCGGGAACGTCCCATCGGTCACGGGGGCAGCGTCCCCAAGGCTGTTGGGTTGCATCGTCCCAAGCGGCCCACGGTGGCATGAACGGCTGCGCTCGCGCAAAGGCGGAAGTAAGACAAGATGAAAATTCTTCTGGCCGGTGCGGTCATCGCGGTGAGCATCGGTCTTTGGGGCTATCTGAGGAGTGTCCGTCGAAGAAAGCAACGGGCATCGCCGTTTGCCATTCCTCCCGGCGTCACCATCGGTTCCGCCCGCTTGCTCGCGGAGGAGGAGGTCGCGTTGTATAGCCTCCTGCAAATGGCCGTCGAAGAGCGCTACCTCGTGTTTAGTCAGGTGCCGCTCTGGTCATTCGTCGAGGTCGAAGCGGCGGCAAAGGTGCGTTCCGATGTTTTGCGTCAGATCGCGCTCAAACGAGTCGATTTCGTCTTTGTCCATCCCGGGTCGTGCCGCGTCGAACAGGTCGTACTGATCGAACGCGAATCCTCGGACCCTCATCAGACCGACCGGCAGCACGTCATCGAGTCGGTGCTCGACGCGGCGGGGATCAAGCTGACGAAGCTGTCGTCGAGTAAGAGCTATTCGCTACCAGATCTCGCCGCTCAATTGGGGATCGCTGCAGAGGAGTGACGAGGGCGGAGTCGGTGCAATCGAACACGTGGGTTCCTATGGCGATTCAGTTGTCGAGGCTTCGGCACTTGGGTTAGGCTCGATGACTTTGCGAGCGACTTCAGCTTCCGGGCTATCCGGGTATTGATCCACAACTCGGTCAAACATGAGTCGTGCCGTCTCGTGATCGCCCAGTTTCGTGTACGTCTGGCCGAGCTTCAGCGTCGAAGCCGCCGATTTAGGGCTGAGGGGGTAATTGGACACGACCTCATAGAACGACTTGAGCGCGTCTCGATATCGCCTCATCCGGTATTGGCATTCTCCGATCCAATATTGCGCATTCGCTGCCAAGGCGGATTGGCTATGCAGCTCGATGAAGAGTCGGAAACCTGCCATCGCTGCCTCATAGTCGCGGTGCTTAAATTCATCCATCACGCGATCGTATAATCGGCGGGTCGTGTCCTGCCGTTGAGTAGGGGCGGACGAGGACTGGCCAACCGGAAAGAGAATAAATAGGACGATGAGAATTCTGATACATTTGCGGAGCATAACCAGCCTCCATCTTCTTATATGACAGTCGAAAGGCTTATCTACGCAATCGGTATGCCAGAGCCATGATCATTCAGGTACGAGAACCGTTGAAAAAATAGAATTTTACTCAATTCCAGAATCCTTCGGTCTTGATCGTCTTCAGGGACGTGTAGAGGAAGACACAGATTTGTACAAAGTGGTTCGCATTCCCTCATCCAGGAATTCGGTCTTCAATGAACTCGCTCCCTGCCAACGTCCTAACGAAAGCGATAAATATCTCCTGAGGAGAGCATCGTGACTGAAGAGACCATTCCGTCCAACCCCTTGGGCGGACGAACATTGGTTGTCGATCGCGTTGATCCGCGCTGTTATGGATCTCCAAGCGCCGCACTGAAGGATGTCGGTGAATCGGACCAGGTCTATGTCCGTCCTGGGATTTATGAGGATAAGCTGGTCGTCACTCAACGACCGGTGCGGCTTGTCGGTGCCGGACGAGATAGGGTTCAAATCTTCTGCCGACGTGGCGGCCCGCTCTACCTACAGGAGGTGCCGGAAGGGTGGATAACCGGCATCACGTTCCGCTATGTCGGCAGCGATCAACATTCGGCTCTCAACATACTGAACTCCACCTGCATCATCACGCAATGCCGAGCGATGGAAGGAATCTTGTCGGGAGTGGTCTTGTATGGACCCGAATGTCGGGTCGCATTTACCGACAACGAAGTGTGCCGCAATCGGGAGTCGGGCATTTTCGTCTTTGCCGGTGCTCAACCCCGAGTGGCCGACAATCGCTGTGTTGAGAATCACCATTTCGGCATCGCCGTCAGGGATGCGGGTAGTCGTCCGGAGCTGGTGCGGAATCTCTGTGAAGAAAACATGCTGAGCGGCATTCTCTTGTTCCATCAGTCCGAAGGGTTGATTGTCGATAATGTCTGTCGGAATAATCAGCATTGGGGCATTCTCCTGACACCCGATTCGCATCCCAACCCGGCGCCGTCGGCGCTTCCTACAATGAATCGAATCGAGCTGAATCCTATGGGGGCGTATTCAATCTCCGATCAGCCCCTTGCTGAGATCGGGCGATGATGGCGGCCAGGGGCCCTGATGAGTAGAGGATCGTTAACTCAAGCGGGTGGAAGAAGGCGAATCATCGGGGATGTGAAACTGAAAGGAGCTTCCCCCTTGCTGTTTGGCCCGGTACATCGCGGCGTCGGCATGCTTCAAGAGCTCATCGACTTCGTGATCATCGGTCGGGTAGACGGTAATCCCGATACTGACTCCGATCGATGCCCTGTGCTGGCCAAGGTGAAATGGATCCGCCAATAACTTGGTGATTCGCTGTGCGACAAGCGTGATGTCCTCTTCGCACGTCAGGCCCTCAAGGATAATCGTGAACTCATCTCCTCCCATGCGGGCGACCGTGTCCACTTCACGCACACACTGTTGAAGTCGTTCCGCGACGGCCTTCAAAACCTGATCGCCGACATCGTGACCCATGGTATCGTTCACCGGTTTGAATCGATCAAGGTCAAGCAGCATGAGACCGAGAGCCTGTTGGAGGCGTTTGCTGCGCGCCATCGCTTGGATAAGGCGATCACGAAACAACGTGCGGTTTACAAGGCCCGTCAGCTGATCATATTGGGCAAGGTAGGTCAGGTGCTCCTCAGCCCGTTTCCGTTCTATGGCATAGCGGATTGAGCGGGCCAACAGCTCCGACTGCCCCTGCCCCTTGACGAGGTGATCCTGTGCCCCGTTCTGGACTGCTTGTAGCGCGAGTGTTTGGTCATTGAGTCCGCTCAGCACGATGATGGCAATTGTAGGATTCGCGGCTTGCATTTGACGCACGGTTGAGGGTCCGTAACCGTCGGGCAGCGATAGGTCGAGAAGGACGGCGTCAAAACGCGCCCGGGCCAGACGTGCAAAGGCGTCGCTCAAGCGGGTCACGCGGATGATCTCGAATGCTTCCATGTCACATTCCAGCAGAATATCTTGAGTCAGCCGCGCATCGACATCGTTGTCTTCAACCAACAGGACCTTGATCATCGCGCTCCGGGCTAATGCTTTCTCCCTGCCCCTCCCGACCAACGCTTCACACACATGATAAGTATAGCCAAAGCCCCTGAATCAACAAGCGAATCGTCGAAGCAGTGCCTTCCGTTTTTAGCTTCACCGAGGGTCCATGGGAGGGATGTACGCTCACCGGCAAATGAGGCACCGCAGTAGCATGCAAAACAGTCAGCTGGTCATCCAGCGATTTGGCGAAGATCGTGGACCACAGCATCCGCCCCTGGGTTGTGTCGATTCAAAATGGAAAAAGGAAGTGGAGAGGAACAATTGAGTCATGAACCCTGAGAAATGCTACGGAGGTCACCAGGGTAGACACCGATTGGACCCTGCGGTGGGCCGATTGCAGCTTCACAGGCGTATCCCGGTTCAAAGGGCCATAGTAGCGAACGACCCAGGACGCTGCCACGGATGTGAACATACCGTAACGTGACACCCAAGCGAGCAGCGTCATCCTTAACCTTCTGAGTACATTCGTCTGACGTATATCCACGGCGTGAAATCAGAAGCGGCTCTCCGGAGGCGCTGAAAAAGGAGAATTCGCTTGCGCATCCCGTTACCGAGCAGACCACACAAATAATTCTGGTAAGCCGCTGCAGCCGTGTTCTTAAAGGCATGGTCCCGTCTCTTTTGGGATACCCTCTGGTGATCCCAAGATCAAAAGACATATCAGACCATAACACGAAAACCCGCTTTCAATCGACCCGAGCACAAATTTTATCCCGATCTTAGGGGAGGGCGTATCCCTGCAGAAATTGCCTCCTTCTCGGCAAGAATATTCTTGTAGCTCTTGCGGCATATCATGATCATGGCCGTACAGAGCCCATTATCGACACCATTCCCTCTGGCACAGAAGTTGACGGAGATGATCGAGCTTTGTTTTTTGAGACCGGCGGTTGGGTCCTCAGCGAGGTCCGTCCGATGCACGAATTAGATCCGGTTACCGCTCTTTGGGAACTGCTCAGTCGCGACGTGAGGGTTGTCGGCGGGCTTCAAAGTCCCATGCTCAGCTGGATCGGCGCTGCGAGTATCCTCACCCTTTGTCTTTGGCATGGTGCGGTGCTCATTCGAGGTCTGGTGCAAATTCGACGGACCCTTTCACGGTTCCAGGCAATCGTTGCGCCGCTGGTATCGGCACGTCAACAGGCGTCCACAGACTGGCTTGTCATTCCGGCCTTGGCGAAAAGGCGTGCGCGTCATGGTGAGTCGGCGGAAACGCGACACGATCTTGATGACCTGCAAGCGCTCGATCGTGCGGTACGGTCGGAGCAGGCTTTTGTCCGAGACTGGCTCTCATACCGCAAAACTCTTGCGGTAGAGCAATCTGCCTGGTTTCTTGAGCCGACAGTCCACAGCCAGCGCTCAGCAAGCGAGTTTTTCTCGTTCGAATCTCTCTGCGCCGCCCAACTCAATATCCGTTTTTACAGGCAGCTTCCCGCCTTCATGACGGGCATGGGTTTGATGTTCACCTTCCTTGCGATTTTGATCGGCCTCAGCAAGCTTCATGCGAACGGGTCGGAGATCGACGGAATCCAAGGGCTTATCAACGGGCTCTCAGGAAAGTTTGTCACATCCATCGTCGGATTGGCCTGTGCCAATGCCTTCACGCTCCTCGAAAATTCCCTCTGGCATCGGCTGGACAATCGACACCGGGAATGCGTCTCTCTCCTGGACGAAATGTTTCCTCAAAAAGCTACCGATCAATCTGTCCATGTCTCCCCGTCTCCGAACGGAGCTCCAACAGCCATGGTCAGTCCCATCCGGAACGATACCGCACAGCAACTTGTAGAGGTCGTGCAGCAGCACCTCGGATCAACCGTCACAGCTCTGAACTCCGCCGCACAAGCGCTCGCGGCTTTGAATCCCAAAGATTCACCGATGAAACTTGTTGATTTGCCCGAAGAGATCGGCCGCGAAGTCCAGCGGGCGTTAAGGCCGCTGCTGAATTCTTTGCTGGAAGCCATTCACGATCTCAAGATCTCGGTTAAGGAGCAATCCTCCCCGGTGAAGCTGTCTCAATCAGAGATCGAAACGATGTTCCAGAAACTCAGGAGCAATACAACTGCGACGGCAGAACATGTGCGTCCGGCGAATAAAATCCGCGATTCGGGAAAGTCATCTCGTGTCACATGACAAGGTACGGAGAGAACGACTGGGATGAAGTCGAGCTTTGCACAAGACACTCGTGACAACTCAGCCGTGGTGACGGGCGGGATTGCAGATCTAATGACCTCGCTCGCCGTCATCTTCGTTCTCTTGCTCGTGGCCTATGTGACCCGCGTTCAAAATGGAAATGCCAGTCCGGCCGAGGGCCGTGCCGTACCGACGGACATGACACCGAGACTTGATCCACTTCATCCACCGCTGGAGGCCAGAAGGCCGAACGTCCATACGATCACGGTGCCGGATACCGCGATCAACTTTGAGTTTGGGAAGAGCACGTTGCTCCCTGCTGCCCAAATCTTCCTGTCCGAGGCCATGCCTCACTACGCCTCAATCACTTGTCAATCTGGTGGTCAAGAGGTGGAGGCGTTTGTCATTGAGGGGTACACCGACGATCTGGGGGACGATATACGTAATCTGAGGCTCAGTCAGGACCGCTCTTTTGCGGTGTTGTCGAAAAGCCTGGAAGTCATTCACGAGAAGCTTCCTTGGGCCTATGAGTGTTTCTTGCAGAAAGCCACAGCGAACGGGCGTGGAAAACAGAACCTTCTACACAATGATGCCGGACAGCTCGACCGCGATAAGAGCCGCCGAGTCGTTTTTAAAATTCACATGCGACCTGGGTAGCGAGGCGAGCCCGCACAATAGGCTGTTTTAACCATCGCTGGTTCGCCTGTGCACGATCTCAGATCGATTCGGATCCCGTCTGCCGCCGGCTTGTCCCATGCCGGCAATTGTTATCGGTGGAGACTTGAGAAGCTCGCCCCCTATATGTGGCGACTCAGTTCGATAAACTGCTCGACGGAGAGGACTTCCGCACGGGTGGAAGGAGAGAGATCGAGGAACTTCAATGCTGCTGTCACCGGTTTCTGCTCGTACCCTTTATCTTTCGTCGAATTGACCAGCGTTTTACGGCGGTGCGCGAAGGCGGCTCTCACTAGCGCTGCGAATTTGGGCTCTTCCTCCTGAGTCAGTACTCTCTGAGGTTTGGTCTTCAGCAGAACCACAGCGGAGCCGACTTCCGGTCTTGGTCTAAAACACTGGGCGGAGACTCGGAACGCTTTGGTGATCTCCGCCGCATACTGTGCCATGACGGACAGGACACCGTAGTCAGAACTCCCGGGTTTGGCCACGAGTCGATCGGCCACTTCATTTTGCAGCATCAGGACCATGCGGGGAAAACGGTCGCGCTGGTCGAGAAGCCGGAAGAGGAGAGGTGTGGACAAATAATATGGAAGATTGGCGACGACGATGGTGCCGATTGGAAGGCACTCGATCGGATAGGTCATCGCATCGCCAAGGACAAGCGTGAGATTTGAAACTTGAGGCTGTCGTTCAGTCAGGTAAGCATGGAGCCGTGAGTCAACTTCAATCGCCGTGACGCGACCAGCGACGCGGCAAAGCGCTTCTGTGAGGATGCCGCGGCCTGGTCCGATTTCCAAAACGGTATCGGTCGGGGTGAGTTCAGCCAGCGCGACGATTTTACGGACAATATTGGGGTCGATGAGAAAATTCTGTCCAAGACGTTTGATTGCTATAGGGGGCAGGGAGTCCACCCTCAACTCCCGGTTGGGGGAGCCGGGGCTGCTAATCGCTTGGCGAGTATGATCAACGGCGAGCGATAACATTCCACGAGATCCGTAAACTCTTCGACCAGATCGTTGGTGAACGACGGTCCCGGTTGGATACGAGCGATCGCCTGTCCTTCCAGAGGGCCGACGGTCTGGCAGATAAGCGCCACGGTGCGCTCTTTCCATTTTGCTACCCGCTCCGTTCCGGCTACGGTGTTCAGATCTTGAGAGGTCTGTTTCTCGATAATCTCCAATTCGTCAAGCTGCTGCCGAACCACAGTAAGACCCCTCGAGCTATCAGGCGACACGTCCGGCCCGTCCCTTCTTGGCTGGAGTTGCCGCCATTCTATTCTGAGCGATCCTATTCTGAGTGATTTTGGCAGCCAGCTTGACTGCCTCGATCAGACTTCCGGGATCGGCGACGCCTTTCCCGACGATATCAAACGCTGTTCCATGGTCCACTGAGGTGCGGATGATAGGCAGGCCCACCGTGAGATTAACGCAGGTGCCGAAGGCGACAAGTTTCAGAGGAATGAGGCCCTGATCGTGGTAGAGGGCGACGACGCCGTCAAATGACCCTTTCGCGGCTTTCCCGAATAGGGTGTCCGCCGGCAGCGGATCACTTGCCAGGATGCCTTTCTGCTGGGCCGCACGAGCCGCTGGAAGAATCACCCGGGCTTCCTCATCGCCGAACAATCCATGCTCACCGGCATGGGGATTGAGAGCAGCCACTCCTATCCTAGGACGTTTGATGCCGAAGAGCGTCGTCAGCGCCGATTGGGCCAAGCGGATCGCCTTTTCAATCTTCGCTTGGGTCAGCAGCAATGAGAGATCTTTGATCGAGACATGTGTCGTGACGAACATGATGCGTAACGGCCCGCCCACGATCATCATACCTGACTCGTTCGCGTGGGTGAGATCAGCCAATAGCTCGGTATGGCCAGGGTACCGGCAGCCGGCCATATTGATGGCTTCTTTGTTGATGGGCGCCGTCACCATTCCCTCGATACAGCCGAGCTGAGCCAGTTCGACAGCTTTCTTGATAAAGGCGACCGAAGCGGCACCGGTCTCTGCTGCCGCGATACCAGGTTTGAACGTTCCCAGTGGTGTCTCCAGCGGGTCCAGCACGGCCACCGTTTCTCTTTGCGGCATCATTGGTTCATGGCCGGCAACAGGGAGGATCCTTTGTTTGAGCTTCAGTGCCTTGATTGTTCGCTCCATCACAGGCAGCGATCCGATGACGATCGGTCGGCAAACATTGTGCAAGCGAGCTCCAGATAGAGCCTTGGCGATCACTTCCGGGCCGATGCCAGCTGGATCTCCCATCGTGATTCCCAGCAAAGGTAGTTGGGGAGAGAAGGAACGTTTGCGAAGTGATCCCGATTCAGTTGACATAGAGGTTTATCGTATAGCCAATATAGAAGACGGCCCCGGCGGCGAGTAGCCACGGCCGCCACTGACCGCCTATCAGAATCTGCAGGAGACAGAGTCCCACCGCCTGCACGGCCAAGACCATGGTGGTCAATGCCGATGGTGCAATCGACCATTCGGTTCCGATCAACCCCAGAGTGACCGGGAAGGTACCTTGAAAAACCATGGCCCCTGTGACATTGGCCACGGCGAGCCGGTCTTTCTTGCGGTAGAGCCAGAGAAAGCTGTTGGACATCTCCGGCAGTTCGGTGGCGAGCGGTGCGATCAACAGCGCCAAAATCAACGGCGACATGGCAAATAAGCCGGCCATCGATTCTGCAGCCATGACAAACAAATGGGCACCCACTATCAATCCGCCTAAACCCAAGAGGGCCTGAAATCCGATCATTGCATACGACGGTATGGCGGCGCCTTTGTTGAAAATCAGCGGCTCCAACTCACCTCCTTCTTCACCGCCGGTCGGTTCGAATTTGAGCTTCATGTAGTAGAGATACAAACAGATCAATATGACGGCCGCAATGAGGTGGATGAGCCTGGAGGGCACGAAGGCGCAACCCAAGGCGATAAAATATCCGATCATAAAAAACGTCAGGTCCGTCAGCACTTCCCGATAGTTGAGATGAAATCGTGCAGTCCGCTTGCCGGCTCGTGCAAAGAGCAACAGCAGAACGGCCAATATGGGCAACACCAGCGTGCTGAGCATGAACGGCGCCCCTAAGATGGCGCCCAAACCGACTTCAACCTCTTCCCGGCTTTCCCCGAAGAAAATCGCAATGATCGGGATGGAGGTTTCAGGCAGGGTTGTGCCGATTGCGGCAAAGATGCTGCCTACGGCACCCTCGGAGATACCCCGCCGCTTGCCCAGCCATTCAATGGCATTAGTAAAGAGTGCGCAACCACCAAGCGTGACCGCAACGGAAACGACAAAGAGGAGTACGTAGTAGAGAACGGTCACGTCCCGCCTCGCACACGTGCCGTTCCGTGCTTCGGGAATCCTCGCCGATAGGCCAGCAGTGCTTCCTCCATCACTGTCTTGAGGGGGCGACCGGTTCGTTTTGCGATCGCCCTGCAGTCCTCGTATTCGGGGGCGGCTTTTTCCCATCCTGCGCCGACTTCTGCGACTTTTATGCGAACGACTCCGCCTTGGGTCGTGACAGGGATGAATCGTCGAGGGAGGACTCGTCGGCGTACCTCGTGAAAACGTACTCCAAGCGTGGTCGTTTCCTGGAAGAGAACCTCGAGGACGGCATCCGTCCGATCTTCAGCGGCCAGGCAGCTCAGCACGACTCCTGGTCTACTTTTCTTCATGACGACGGGAGCCAACGCGACATCAACGGCACCGACTTGAAAGAGCTGTTCCATGAGGTATTCGTAGGTCTGTGGACTGAGGTCGTCGAGATTCGTTTCAAGCTGTATCATCCGCTCGGTCTGACGCGTTTCCGAAGCAGACTCTTCCTCAATAAACACTCGCAAGGCATTAGGCCACCCGTCTGGATTGTGGTCACCGGCCCCATACCCTACTGCCATACTTTTCATGGCCGGCATAGGGCCGAATTCCGATGCCAATGTCCTGAGCAGCGCAACTCCGGTAGGAGTTGCGAGCTCGCAGGGTGGACCGGCGGCATAGATCGGGATGCCCTTCGCCAGCTCCGCCACAGCCGGTCCCGGAACCGGCAAGAGCCCATGGGATGTCTGAACAGAACCGGCCCCTACATTGATGGGAGACGATGTGACTCGGGTGATATTCAAGAGATGGCAGCCTAGTACGCCTCCGACGACATCGATAAACGAATCCACAACCCCCACTTCGTGAAAGTGAACCTCCTTCACATCGACTCGGTGGGCATGGCTTTCTGCTTCAGCCAGCCGGTCGAAGACCGACCGACTCCGCTCCTTGACCGGCCCAGGCAGCCGGCTGCCGGCAAGGATCTTTCGGATACGAGAGAGGGTCAACGGCCGTTGAAACCCCTGTTGAACGATCACGTCGACCTTTATCGCCGGAAGCGCGCCACGATGCACCTCACGCCTTCGCAGTTGGTAACCGTTGAGTTGTAGGCATTTGAGGCCGTTAATCAAGTCTGTCCACGAAAGCCCGGCGCTGACCAGTGAGCCCAAGACCATGTCTCCACTGACGCCGGAGAAACAATCGAAGTGTAAATGCCGGCCCACCGAGTTCCTCACTTGCCACAGGTAAAATGACCGGACATCTTACCCAAACATATTGCCGAACGGCAATCGATGGTTCATTGTCGACGCTTCGTTGACACACCAGGGATGCTATGTTATCCCCCTAACAATGCGTTGATCTCCTTCACCCTGTATCGTGGCGAGCCCGCCATTTTCACCCATGAAAGTAGATTCTGGTTTTTCATTGAAGTCCTCGAACAACCGACATCCGCTGAAAATCCTGTTCCTGTTGTTCGTCCTGTGCGGCTGTCTGGCTGCATTCCTCCCAGCAGACAGTCTCGCAAAGGTGAAGCCCCCTCGCGTTCCCAGGCCTGAGCCTGGGCTCAAAATCGTCGGACTCACCATTGCGCCGACACCCTATACTCTGGGTGACGTGCCTCTTCAGTTTTCCGTTACGGTGCAGCTTCCCAAAGACGTCAAAGGAGACCTCATTCTGGAGGTGACATCGCTCATTAGCTCTCCTTCGAAGACCTCGCTCCGATTCCTTACGCACCGACAGCCTCTTCTCATCCCACCAGCGGAAACTAGGGAGCTGGAGCGATCGACAGTGGCCGTCGAACTCGCGTGGGATGGGCAGGATCATCGCAAGCAACTTGCCGAGGTGGGCACCTATTCGTATGAAGTGCGGACAAAGTTGTTGGCAAACGGAGAGAATGGGTTACGCACCGTGATGGTCGCTTGGCCGAAGCGGGGCATACTGGAAGTGAAGTAAGGCTCAGCGGGACATGCGAGACAGGCGCGAATTGTACGAGATGAACGCCGTCACTTGTTGGGCCGCTCACGTTTCTCGCTTGTCCCGCGATTCGCGCTCGTCTCGGCCGGAACCTAGCATATTGATCCGGTGCGCGAGGCAGGCCGCACCGAATCCGTTGTCGATGTTCATCACTCCGACGCCCGCCGCGCAGGAATTAAGCATGGTCAGCAGCGCAGCGACTCCGCCGAAACTCGCACCATAGCCTCGGCTGGTCGGCACGGCAATCACGGGGCAGTGGACCAAGCCTCCCACCACACTCGGCAGGACTCCGTCCATCCCTGCAGCGACGATTACGACCTGTGCCTCAAACAGCCGATCTTTCTTTCCGAGCAACCGGTGGATGCCGGCGACACCAACGTCGTACAGCCGTTCGACGTGGCTTCCCATCACTTCTGCGGTCACACGGGCTTCTTCGGCGACGGGCACGTCCGCAGTTCCAGCGGTGACCACGAGTATATGCCCATGATGCTTCTGCCTGGACGGGTGAATCGCCACAATGCGTGCATCGTGATAGTACTGTGCACGACGATCCAGACGGCGAATGGCACGTGCGACCGATGGATCGGCGCGAGTCGCCAGAAACGGTCCCTCTTTCTTGATGAGTGCCCGCGCGATGGCGACGACCTGCGCCGGGGTTTTTCCTTCACACAAGACCACCTCGGGAAACCCCTGTCGTAACGACCGATGATGATCGAGCGAGGCAAAGCCTAGATCCTCAAAAGGCAGTGACCGTAAGCGCTGAAGCGCCTGTTGCACCGTCACATGTCCTTGACGGACCTGATGTAACAGCCGTTCGAGTCCTTCCGGATTCATGTCCGTCCTTTCTCTGATTTGGCGTCCCGTTCCATCAAATCACGGACGGCCTGTCTACAAGATTTGTCGTCATACAGCACGGCGTTGATTTCCTGTATGATCGGCATATCAACCTGATAGCGACGGGCTAACGTGAATGCCGCGCGGCTCGTCCGGACGCCTTCTGCGACAGCCTGCATTCCGGCCAATATCGTCTCCAACTTTTCTCCCTTGCCGAGCCGAACCCCTACCGAATGGTTTCGGCTCAGTGTGCCGGTACAGGTCAGTACCAGATCGCCGATTCCGGAAAGTCCGTAGAATGTGCGAGGATCGGCTCCCATTGCCACGCCCAGTCGGATGATTTCAGTCAGACCTCGGGTAATGAGCGCCGCGCGGGCATTGAGCCCAAGCTCCAGACCGTCGATCACACCGGCAGCCAGCGCCATGACATTCTTTAGGGCCCCGCCGAGTTGAACCCCGATGACGTCTGTGTCCACGTACACTCGAAATACAGGCGTCATTAATACGCGCTGAAACCACCGCACCAACTGCTCATCGGTGCCGGCCAAACACACGGCCGTGGGTTTACCGGCACTGAATTCTGCCGCGAAACTGGGTCCTGAGAGCACCATGAGAGAGTGGTGCATCGACGGTGGCAACTCGTCCTCCATGACCTGTGTCATCAGCTTGGCCGTGTTTTCCTCGATACCCTTCGTTGCACAAATCAACGGTATGGGATCGGATAGGCAGGGTGTCAACTGATGCAACACAGATCGGATGAAGTGCGAAGGAGCCGCACACAAAATGCCGTCGCAACCCTTTACCGCATCCACGATCGAGGAGGTGGCCCTCAAACCTGGAGGAAGCGGGACGCCTTTGAGGAAGATCGGGTTTTCGTGTGAGGAATTGATGGCGTCGACGACGTCGGGTTCATAGGCCCAGAGTCGAACCTCCAGACCCTTCTCGGCCAGATGTTTTGCCAATGCAGTGCCCCACGCACCGGCTCCAATAACGCCGATCTTGTTGATCGTGGTCGGCATACGCGATTCAGCCTCATGGCGAAATCATCATCCACCCATTCAGGACGGCGGATTATATAGGAAGCGAACGAGTACCTGTCAACGAAGGTAGATTGACCCAGGTGGGCGGGAGTGGTACTGGGAAAACACGTTTCTTTCCTGTAATCTCTCTACGCTGTGATCTTTTCTTGGTCCGATTATGCAAATCTGTCCTGCCTGTAGCCTGTCACAACCAGAGATCAATCGTTTCTGTATCCAATGTGGTCGGCGGCTCGATGGTCGATTCGGTAGCCCGCCTGCTTCCCCACCACACACTACGTCGACACAGGACCAGCTCAATCTCACGGTGCTTTACGGGATGGTTGTCGTTCTGATCCTCGCCGTATTATTCCCTCCATGGGAAGCTCCACCGACGCAGACGCCGGAGTTTCTCGGCATGTATTTCATCCTCTCTCCTCCAGCCCCCGAGGCTGTCGTGAGCCGCATGCTCCTCACGATTGAACTCGTCACGATCGCGATTGCCGGCCTGTACGGCGCGTTCTTGTTCAGAAAAAGATGATTCCTCAAGAGTCATTCGGCGTTGGACATTAGTTAAGAGTCATTCAGACCTTTGTTGATCGTGACCGAATGATGGCTGACCAATGACTTTTCTCAATCCAGCGCCAAGGTGAGACATTTGGCCGAGCCCCCCGATCTCATGAATTCACCGAGCTGAACCGGGTGGGTTTCATACCCTCTCATGCGGAGCCAAGTCTGAGTGGTGGGACATCCGACAGGGAGGACGACGTCTTTCCCGAGGCAGACGGCATTGCAGGCGAACTTTAAGGCTTCATCTTCCGGAACAGGGAGACGCAGCTTGTCCGGAACACGTTCCGCAATCGCTGTCTGGCCATAACTATCAAAGGCGGCGGGGAAATAGAGGAGCTCGCCGCCGATTAAGGGACAGAAACAGGTGTCCAGATGGTAGAAGCGGTTATCGACGAGTTCGAGCGGAATAATTTCCCGGTGAAAATATTCGCTGAGGGCCGGGAAGACGCGAATATCCGATCGTTGTCGATATCCGCCGAACCAGTATTCCGGGAAGCCCAGGAGATCCCCCGCGCCTTCAAAATGCAGGCCTGCTTCTACCGTCATCACCTCATAGCCATGTCCACGAAACCAATTCTCAAAATGAGCTTCTTCTCGTTGCCGTTCAGGATACCGGAAGCGACTCACGACGGCGATCCGTCCAACTACGATGCCGGCATTCGCCGTAAATACGAGATCGGGTAACTCAGGAACGGGAGTCATTCGTTCGAGAACGGCACCCAGGTCCTTTTCAAGCACGCGCACCAATTCATGCCACTGTCGCACCGCCCGTCCATGATCCACACGATTGGTAAGCCGCATCCAGGGATTGATCTCATATTCAATCCCAAAATAATCAGGAGGACAGACGAGGAGGCGGCTCATGTCGACCTTCCCAACACACGGGCGAGTTCCGACAGAAACGATGCCGCATCCATGACGAGGCCGACGGCCTGAAAGCTGCCGCGATCGGCCAGTTTGGTCGGGACCGACGGGTTGACGTCAACGCAAACTGTGGGGATGGTAGCGGGCAGCAGATTACCGGTCGCCACGGAGTGGAGCGTCGAGGCGACAAGGAGAGCCAGCCCGACACCGGGGATCAAGGCGCGCATCGCGCGTTGCGCCAGAACAGAATCCGTGATCACTCCGGGCAAGGGACCATCGTCACGAATCGTTCCGGACATGACCACCGGCACACCTTGTCTGACACAAGCCGCCATGATTCCCTGTTTGATCACGCCGGAAGTAACCGCCGTTTCAATGCTGCCGATTGTACGAATCCGGTTAATGGTCCTCAAATGGAGTTCATGACCATGCGGTACTGCGCGCCCTGCTGTGAGTCCGTAGCCGAGCGACGTGCCGAACAGATCTGCCTCCATGTCATGGGCCGCCAGCGCATTTCCGCAGAACAGTATATGAATGAATCCCTGTTCAATCAGCCAGGTGAGAGCTTCTCGGCCTCCGGCATGAATGATCGCTGGTCCTCCTGCCAACAAGACTTTGGAATCCGCCTGTCCCTGTCGATGCCGTTCCTGCAATTGTCTCATCCGACTCGCGATGTCGGCGATGATATGGCCGTGAGGCCGCTCCGCCGATACCTGCGATTCCATGAATCCGAATACATCTCGCTCCTGCGGACGCTGCAGCGGTATGACACGTACACCCTCCCGACCGACCACGATCCGATCACCACGGCAAACTTCACCCATCGGCACGGCCTGGGCGCTGGACCCCGTCTCGCTGACCGCGATGGCGAGGTCCATCTCAATCCGATCCACGTCCAGCCATCGCCCGCTGATCCGGATCTGGGTAGGCAGATGGGTTGTGGCGTAAAAGCCATCGGGTAACACTCCATCGGCAGGCGCTTGGTCGATGCCGCAGTTTGCTTCACGTTCAATCGAGGCGCCGTGTGGTTGAATCGTCTTCAGAATGTCGTCTAAGAGCGGTCTCGATCCTGTTTGGATCAGGATGCGGGCACGAGACGGTTCCTCCCTGGTCTTGCCGATGTACACATCTTCCAGGTCGAAGGTTCCCCCCATCATCAGGATGAGATCCAACACCTTCGCCAGCACAAGAGAGTCGATGATGTGTCCTTGAAGGCACACGCGTTCTTGGTATTGGTTCATCGCGATCTCACTCAACGTGAACATCTTACCATCTGCGGTGGCAGGAGAAAGAAAATGAGAGGAACTACGATAATTTCATCAGCTCCCTGAGGACGCTCGTGGCGTAGACGCCGGGAGGTAAACTGGAAGAAAGGGTGAGGGTATTGTCGTCGAAAACCCATTCCAGCTCAGCGAGAGGCATGCGAAGTGTCCTGAGCTCGTAGCTAAAGGGTCGGGTGCCTTTATCGGGCTCCGGACTCTTTGTCGCCGGGGAACTGTGGCCTTAATATCTGACCCAGGAAGTTGTGCAAGGGGAAGGTCAAATGTGATGGAATGTGTTACCGAACGTGCTCCAGCCGATCATGGTCCGGATTTGCCAACGCCCGAACTGCTTGGATCTCCGGCATCCGTTGCTCCTCTGTCTCAATGCATTTCGTCCAGGGATGAGAAAGCGCGCCGACGCCGGCTCCGATCATACCGGTCGCTAGGGTTGGAACAAACAGCGGCCCGCCGATCACGAAACCGGCCCACATTAGCGCGCCGTTGTCCCGTTGCTCGCCGATCTGCACCAGTCGCTCCGCCGGGTAGAGCGGGAACGTGCCGATTTCGGTTCCGAGACTGGCGCTTTCACCGACCGTTCGGCAACGTGCTTCAGCTGATATAGGGAGACTCATGAGCGTCAATATTAGAGCGAACACTACAGATAGAGCGACATCCTTCATGTGTGACCTCCTTGGCGCGGAGTAATTCATAAAGGTCTCTGCTGCAATCGAAGCCGGCGCAATCGTCCTGCTCCTGCCGCTACCGGCACCCTAAAAAAGTATATGAATGTGATCCCGTGATCAAGAGCTTCAAATCAGCGCGTGGTTATCGTAAGGAACTGGAAGGCGATGGGGGAAGTGTGGCGGCTTGTGAAGCTGGGTCCTGCGTTCCAGTAGCGTTACGAGACCTTCGCATCGGCTTTCATCAGTTCCCGGAGGACGCTTGTGGCGTAGGCACCAGGAGGTAAACTGAAAGAAAGGCTAAGGGTATCGCCACTAAGTGACCATTCCAGTTCAGCGAGGGGGACACGAAGCGCTCTGCGCTCGCCGCGGAATCCACAAGCCTTCGCGGCTGCAACGAGGCTTTCCTTAGTTGCACCTGCTTCAGCGATGACGGTTTCCTCAATTGTGCCCGGTTCGCCATTTGCCCAGGATACCCGCGAACCAAAGAGTATGCCTGTTGGGCTGATTTCAAAACGATCCGCCCGCGATTGTTCCTTCTCGGCATCCTCGACTTGAAAGCAAGCGCCATTGTCCGACTTCATGGCCCAATCCCCGGCGAAGACCTTGTCGAGATGGTCGATCCTTCGTGCAAGTATCCGATTGAACAAGAATGATTGGTAGGAGTTGAGATACCAGATGCGCTTAGCACGGCTCATCCTCTCGCGCCGCCGTGCATCGTACAGCAATAGAGCGCCGATGCGATAGTTCTCACCGTCTTTCCCTTGCCGTTGAGGGCCGAAGTAGTTGGGCACGCCGCGTGTGCTCAGTTGTTGAAGGACGGCCGGCACGGTTTCAGCCGCGTGATCGGCGACATGGCGGATGATTAAACGGAAGCGATTGCCGGAGTGGTGGCCGGTTCGTAGTCGATTACGATGGCGCCCGAGGATCTGCACGTTGAGGATCGTGTCATCGATTGTGAGGCGAGAGACTTGTTCCGGACGGATTCCTTGCAAGGACACCATCTGAGTCGTGACCGCTCGCGAATCTTTTAGCCCTGCCACGCCGATGGCCTGCGCTTTGATCCCCAATGAAGACGAGAGTCGGTGGACGAGATCCGGCGTGGAAAGACCACGTTTAGTGATGGTCACGTACAGATGTTCGCCTTCTCCGCATGGAAGATAGAGCGGCCGTTCTTCGACCTGGAAATCTTCGGGCACGGTGCGGATTTGTCCGCCGATTCCAAGCAAGTTGCCGGTGAGGAAGGGATCGATTGGTTGCGTCACAGGTTTTCCTTTGTCGGAATACGGCTATTGCGGAAATGTGCTGTCAAATCTGATTGGGAAACAAGCCCATGATATACTTTTCTCGCCCATGCGGAAACGATCAGGCAAACGGCAGGTTGCGGAATGAGCAGGCGACGCGTGGTGTCATGGCCTGATCGCATGCGATCGTTTATCGGGCATTGCTTCAGCGAGCCACTCTATCGAACGTTCAGTCTCGTCCCTCAGTGGGAATTCGGTCTTTCCATTCATGAGGTTACCCGGCACATCCTTGTGCATGGCACCCTTGCCGGTCGCCGCGCAATCCATCTCACGGATCTCCACCTGGACCGATATCATCCGAGGCTCGATCGTATCGTCGAATCTGTGAGGGAACTTCACCCCGATTGGATTTTCATCACCGGAGACCTGCTGAACGTACCGGAAGGTTTGCCTCACCTCTTTCGCTTCCTCGAACGGCTACGCGCCATCGCGCCACTGTATGTGACATTGGGCAATCACGACCATTACAGCGGAGTCCCTCTGTCAGAATTTTCCGAACTTGCAGATCGACACAAGATCACGTTGTTGGTGAACCAAAGTACCGTCGTTTCAACGGGAGGGGGAGAGCTGGTGATCGTCGGTGTCGATGATCCTTCGCTCCATCGCGCCGACCTTGGATGTGTCCCGCCTCGCACCGACCATCGCTTTACGTTGCTCCTGGCCCATGCACCGAATATCCTCGACTATGTCGAAGCCCATCCTCCCGTTGACTTGATCCTCTGCGGGCACAGTCATGGTGGGCAATGGAGGGTGCCGGGCATTCCCACCTTCTGGCTTCCTCCTGGATGTAATGGCCGCGTGGCAGGTTGGCACGAATCCGGTCAACACAGACTGTACGTCAACCGAGGGCTAGGTTGGTCCTTCCTCCCATTTCGCTTCAACTGTCGGCCCGAGATTGCCGTGATTGAGTGGGTTCAGGAATAGGTTGAGCCGCAAGCGGCATGATCGTCACTCCCGCATCCGTTCCAGCGCTTCCCTGGCCCTGCTTCTGACGGTTTGATCCCAATCCTGTTCCATGACGTTTTTTAGTCGCTCGCGCGTTTCCGTTGCGCGCAGTCGTCCGAGTCCCAAAGCGGCGCAGGAGCGCACATAGGCATGGTCATCTTCCAGGGCTTTGACCAGCAGCGGCACGACCGACATGTCTTGCAACGCGCCAAGATGACTGGCTGCCATTCCTCTGATGTGATGCTGTTTGTCGTCCAGCGCTCGTTGTAAGGTCGTGGCAAACAGCTCCTTCAAGGCAGGGATAGCTGATTCGAGCCCATCGATTCGGTACTCGTTGAGTTCAAGCAAGGCAAACGCAAATTCAAGCCGTTTATCCCAAGCAGATTCGTGCTCGAACAGGGTCAAGAGCCTGGTTCGTTCTCGCGTTCTCGCACTGCGGCGGCGGAGCGCTCTTATAGGAATGAACAGTAGGACAGCAAGCGCCACGGCAGTTGCAGCCATCGGCACTGCCTGATCGACGATGTAGTCCTGTGTGTCAACCGACAACCGCTTCCACACCCATACAGCGGTCACGATAAGCACGATCAGAACAACAAGCGAGGCAGGATTGATCTGTCCCTGTTCGTGACGCTTCGTCATGGAAGGCGGGATCATACGGGCGCGATTGATGGTCGTCAAATTCCAGCGAGAATCCCTTCGTCCTTGTCGAAGGGTCTAAGATTTCACCTTGCTCCGTTCATGGTTCGACATGCTCACCATGAACGGACTTCTGGGTCACTACAACTGGTGCGTCCCCACATAATTGACATGGAATTGCGGCCACAGTCATACTCTTTTCCGATCATCGTCGGTAAGGTGGACAAGGATTTATGGAGAATCAGCCTCAGAACAGCGCCATACGACGTGTGATGGTGGGCACCGACCGTTCCAAAACTGCGGATCATGCCGTCCGGTGGGCCGCCGAGTTCGCAGACCGCTACGGGGCAGAGCTGTTCGTGGTGCAGGTCATTTTGCCTCAGCACCCCTCGACTACCGAATTCGGTGCAGCTGAGCAGACCAGGGCCGCTGCCGCCAATAATGAGCTTGCGCATCTCGTCAGGGAGCTGGCCGGGGAGCGAGGGCATGCCCTAGTTTCCATAGATTCCGATCCGGCATTGACGATCGTCCGTGCTGCAGAGCACGAAGCCATCGATGTCTTGGTGGTCGGCAATGCGGGCATGGCGGGGCGGAAGGAATTCCTGCTCGGTAATGTGCCGAACCGTATCAGTCATAATTCCCGCTGCACAGTCATCATCGTGAATACCCAATCGATGGCAGGTGGGCCGGGGGCAGAGCCAGTGCGTGTCTTTCAGCCACAGGTCGATTCCCATGTTGCTGAGCCGCAGCTCGGAGCCAGAGCCGTACACATCGCCACAGTGATGGCGAAGCATGGCCTCAAGGAGCTCTTCAGCCAGCCCGATCAATCGGACGGTTCGATTCGTCGTCAGCAGGCCAAGCGTCTACGATCGGCGCTGGAAGAACTGGGGCCGACCTTTTCAAAACTCGGGCAAATATTGTCGACCCGTCCGGATCTCCTTCCTGCGGAATACATCGAAGAACTCGCGATGTTGCAGAGTCACGTGCCCCCTATGCCTGAGAGCGAAGTGGTTCGGGTCGCCGAGCAAGAATTGAAGGTGCCGTGGGAGGATGTGTTTGAGTCGATCGATCCCAAGCCGCTCGCCGCCGGCACGATCGCCCAGGTCCATAAAGCCACGCTCGAAACCGGTGACCGAGTCGTCGTCAAAGTGCAGCGGCCCACCGCTCGAGCGGACATCGAACAGGATCTGGCCCTGCTCGAGATCTTCGCTCAGAAAGTCGGGCAACGGCAGGCCCTCAAACAAATGGTCAATATGGAAGCGGTGTTCAAGCACCTCTCCACGTCGCTGCAGCGCGAACTCGACTTTCGTCAAGAAATCGAAAACATCGGACGGATGGAGACCCTCCTTACAGACTATGATCGACTGGCAGTTCCTTCCGTCTACCAAGAGATTTCGACAGCCCGCTTATTGGTGATGGAGGAAATTCAAGGGGTTCGGATTGCCCAGGCGCCGGAAGGCCCGACCCGTATCGAAGCGGCCCGTCAGCTGTTGGAAGGGTTTTACAAACAGATCGTCGTCGACGGCTTCTTCCATGCGGATCCGCATCCGGGCAACCTCATGTGGTGGAAGGACCGCATCTACATGCTCGATTTCGGGATGGTTGGGGCTCTGGATGCCGGTTTACGGGAGCATCTGTTGTTGATGCTGATGGCACTGTGGAAAGAAGACGTTGTCTTTCTCAGCGATGTCACGTTGATGATGACTGGTTCGGCCGGCCGCAGCGATCTGGACGTTCCTCGTTTTCAGGGTGAAGTCGGCGAAGTCATGGCGAAGTACCGCAAGGCGGCTCTCGCGGAGATGCAGATCGGACCGCTCCTCCAAGAAATGAGTGCGACCGCGTTTCGACACGGAGTGCCGCTGCCGGCCTCGCTCACGCTCGCCGCCAAGGCGCTGGCGCAAGTCCAACTGGCGACGGCGGCTCTCGATCCGAAACTTGACCCCTATGATGTCGCGGGCAAGTTTTTGATGCGCGTCATGATCAAGCGTATGGGGGCTTCGCTCGATTTCAAGACGCTCGCGTATCAGTCTCAGAAACTCAAGGTGCGGGCCGAACAAACGATCGAAGCCATTGAACGCATGATTGGTGCCCGACCCGGCCAGAAGCTGGTTGTGAATTTCCGGGCTGACTCGCTGGAGGAGATGGTCCGACGTACAGGGCGTCGTCTGGCGCTGGGGCTGACGGCTGCGGCAAGTATTCTTGCCTCCGGGCTTACCGCCGCTTCAGCGACCGCTGGTTGGATCCCGCCCTTGTTCGGGATCGTCGCTGTCGCGCTGATCATAGGGCTATTCTTCGATCTGATGAGAGGGCGTTGATGGCGGGTCGTTCGGTCGGCGATCCATCGGACTCTATGGTCCGGTCGTGCCGCGCTTGATTGAACGCAGGACGGCTCTTTCCAGCAGGTAGGCGATCACCGACATGCCGATACACACGAGTCGATACTCGATGTGTCGGACAATGGATCGATGGCCAGTCTTGATCGCAGAAGAACTGTCGGTCATCGCGATCATTATCGATCAATCCTTCGTCGACTGCAAGTAGCCTGAACTCGTGTCTTGCTGGTGAACGGTCAGCATGAATGATCCCGTCGCTGCATGGCTGCAAAGTCTTGGCCTTGATCGCTATCGAGAGCTGTTTGAGCAGCATGCCATCACCTGGGACGTCTTGCCTGAGCTGAATGACGGCGATTTGGCGTCGATGGGCATCGTGCTTGGCCATCGAAAGCAGCTTTTGCGCGCGATCGCGCAACTGTCGCAACGCGGTGAAAGCGATACTGCCACCACTCCAGCTGTTATTACCGCGAAAGAAACAACGTCACCCTCTTCCAGCCGAGATCAAGCAGAACGACGGCAATTGACCGTCATGTTTTGTGACCTAGTCGGTTCGACGGCGCTGGCTCGTAGGTTGGACCCTGAAGACCTTCAATCATCCATCCGGCGTTTTCTAGAGACTTGTAGTGAGGCGATCAGCCGATTCAACGGCTATATCGCAAAATACATGGGTGACGGACTCTTGGTGTATTTCGGGTACCCCCATGCCCATGAGCACGATGCTGAGCGCGCTGTGTATGCTGGACTGGCCGTGCTGGAGTTGGTCAGGGCCTTGCCACGTGATTCTGAGCTGCACCAGGACAGTGATATCGCGGCGCGAATCGGGATCGCGACGGGTCCCGTCATCGTGGGCGAACTTATGGGGCAAGATACCGCCAAGGAACGATCCGTGTTCGGTGAAACTCCGAATCTGGCTGCCCGTTTGCAGGCGTTGGCCGCACCGAACCAGTTGATCGTGGACTCGGCGACGAAGCGCCTGATCGGGGGTGAGTTCGAGTTGGCAGATCAGAGAACGGTTTCTCTCAAGGGGTTCGACGCACCGGTCCAGGCCTGGCAAGTTCTGGGCAGCAAGCTCTCGGCCAGCCGGTTCGAGTCGTATCGAGCCGGACGCTTAACTCAGTTCATAGGCAGAGAGCAGGAAACGGCGCTGCTTTTAGGTCGTTGGCGGGAAGCGGTGGAGGGTGAAGGGCAGGTTGTCCTTCTCTGTGGTGAGGCCGGCATCGGCAAGTCCCGAATTGCCCGCAACCTGCGTGATCGACTTGCCGAGGAGCGTTACCAGACGATTCAATTTCAATGTTCGCCGTATCACACTAATGCGGCGCTCTATCCGGTGACGACCTATCTACGGCAGTCGGCGGGGCTGCTGGATGAAGATAGCCCCCCGACGCAGCTGCATAAGCTTGAGGCTCTGATGGCTGACAAGGGACTTGACGATCGTGTCACGGTTGCTTTGCTCGCAGATCTGCTTTCGATCCGAGGAGATGAGCAGAACCAGCTGTTGAATCTGTCGCCCGACAAACGCAAGGACATGACTCTGGAAGCACTCGTGCAGTATCTGCAAAGGCTCGTGCATCGTTCCCCTGTGATGCTCATCATGGAGGATGCCCATTGGATCGATCCAACCACGCTGGATCTCATGACGCGAGTCATCGATCGGATCAGGCAGATGCGCGCGTTGGTGCTGATCACCTTTCGTCCGGAGTTCAGGCCGGTGTGGGCGGAATATAGTCACGTCACGTTGCTGACGTTGAATCGGCTTACTCGACGGCAGAGCGCCGAGCTGATTGCAACGATGACCGGTGGAAAAGTGCTTCCGCAGGAGGTGCAACAGGCGGTTCTGGCGAAGACCGACGGCGTACCGCTGTATATCGAAGAGTTGACGGAGAATCTGCTGCAGACGGGATTGCTGGCAGAGGGAAGCGACTCATTCACCCTCAAGGCTCCGTTGAGAGAAATGGTCATTCCGGACAGTCTGCAAGCCTTGCTCATGGAACGGGTGGACCGATTGGGGCCGGTCAAGGAAATCGTTCAGATCGGAGCAACCATTGGGCGGGAATTCACCTATGAGCTGCTGTACGCTGTCGTTAATGTATCGGATGAAGAGCTCTCCAACGCCCTCGCTCTCGTCGTTGCGTCAGGGCTCATTGTGCAGGAGGGAGAACGATCGTTTGCGCGATATCGCTTCAAGCATGCGCTCGTCCAGGAAGCGGCCTATAACACGCTCCTCAAGAAATCTCGCCGGCTCCTCCATGCCCGCATTGCCAAGACAGTGGAAGAGAGCTTTCCCAAACACGCACAGCTGGAACCAGAACTCTTGGCCTATCATTATGAACAAGCAGGATTGATAGGCCAAGCCGTGGAGTATTGGCGTCTTGCAGCCCGGAGAGACGTGGAACGTTCGGCCAATATCGAAGCGTTGAGCCACTTCAATCGCGCGTTGACGTTGCTGAAAGAATTGCCCGCAGGGACGGAGCGTGATGCATCGGAGTTGGCGCTCCTTATTGCGCGAGGGTTCCCTATGCAGAGAGTGAAAGGCTATGCCTCGCAGGAGATCGAGCGTAATTATCTCAGGGCAAGGGAGCTCTCCCGGGAAAACAGCGATTCCGATCACCACTTTCTGGCTGGCCGGGGGTTACACGTTTTCTATCTGGTCAGGGGGCCACTCACCAAGGCCTGCACCTTGGCGGAAGAACTCCTCGCATGGGCGACCCACCGGAACAATCCAGATCTGCTCATTCGCGCGCACGAGACTGTGGGGTTCACCTATTCATTTTTAGGTCGGTTTGACGAAGCCAAGACCCATCTACTCGCTGCGAAGGGGCTGTACGACTCTCATAAACATCGCTCACAGACCCTGGTCTATACTCAAGATCCCGGTGTATCAGCCAGAACCATGCTGGCCAGAACACTCTGGATCTTGGGCGAGATCGATCAGGTCGACGCGCTGTTGCAAGAAGCCATCGGTATGGCAAGGGAGTTGGAACACCCCTTCACGCTGGCCTTTGCCCTCGCGACCGGATCTTGGATCTACTCCACGATCCGCGATGCCGACAGAACCTTGGCCTTATCTGACGAAGCGATTGCTATTTCCACCAACTACTCGTTCGAAGTGATGTTAGCATGGGCGACCTCCTTCCAAGGTTGGGCACTTGCCGAAAAGGGTCATGAGGAAGGTCTGAGCCGGTTAGTGAAGGGACTCTCCGCTGCGCAAGCCGCCGGCGCGAGTCTCAATAATACGTTCACCCTGGCTCTGCTCACAGAGATCTATTTACGACAGAAACATACTGACGAAGGTCTGGGTGCACTTGCGGAGGCGCAGCAACTCGTTCACTCTCAAGGGGAACGTTGTTGGCAGGCGGAACTCTTCCGTCTGAGGGGGGAGTTACTGCTGGAGCAATCCACGCGATCCACTTCTGAGGCGGAACAGTGTTTTACCGAAGCCTTGAAGATCGCGCAGGATCAGCACGCGAGAATGCTGGAACTTCGAGCCGCGACGAGCCTGGCGAAGCTGTTACGAAAATTACATAGAGTGGACGAGGCCGAACGAGTCCTGAATGCCGCCTGCTCTTGGTTTAGCGATCGATCGGCCAACCCCGACTTGGTCGAAGCTCGAACGATCCTTGATCAACTTCGGAGATGAGCACGATCTCCACCCAGGGTCGGCGCGCGGGTGGCTCAAGGGGCCGGTGCAGGCCGACTCAACCTCTCGCATTTCTATCCGATTGCGGACTGATGGATACAGGTTTGAAGGCTTATCATGAATGACCCCGTCGCTGCATGGCTGCAAAGTCTTGGCCTTGATCGCTATCGAGAGCTGTTTGAGCAGAACGCCATCACCTGGGACGTCTTGCCTGAGCTGAATGACGGCGATTTGGCGTCGATGGGCATTGTGCTTGGCCATCGAAAGCAACTCTTGCGCGCCATCGCGCAACTGTCGCAAAGCGGGCATGTCGATCATGCGTCTTCTCCGGCCATTCCCACCTCGCAAGAAGCAACCTCGTCCTCTTCCAGCCGAGAGCAAGCAGAACGACGGCAATTGACCGTCATGTTTTGTGACCTTGTAGGGTCGACAGCGCTGGCTTGCAGGTTGGACCCTGAGGATCTTCAAGAGTTCATTCGTCGATTTTTGGACGCCTGTAGCCAAGCAATCGGTCGATTCAACGGCTATATCGCCAAATACATGGGCGATGGACTGTTGGTGTATTTTGGGTACCCGCAGGCCCAAGAGCACGATGCGGAACGAGCGATCCATGCCGGCCTAGCCATCTTGGAATTGGCGAGGGCTTCATCACGTGATGATCCTTCATCTCGGGAATCTGAGATCGCGGTACGAATCGGAATTGCGACAGGTCACGTCATTGTCGGAGAGATCATTGGACAAGAAACAGCCAAGGAACGGTCGGTGTTTGGTGAAACTCCCAATCTGGCCGCCCGCCTTCAGGCATTGGCCGCGCCGAATCAGTTGATCGTTGACTCGGCGACGAAACGCCTTGTGGGGGGTGAGTTCGAATTTGCGAATCAGGGAACGGTTTCTCTCAAGGGGTTCGAAACGCCGGTCCAGGTCTGGCGAGTTCTGGGCAGCAAGCTCTCGGCGAGTCGGTTCGAGTCGTATCGAGCCGGACGCTTAACTCAGTTCATAGGTCGAGAGCACGAAACAGCGCTGCTCTTAGGTCGCTGGCGAGAAGCAGCGGAGGGTGAAGGGCAGGTTGTCCTTCTCTGTGGTGAGACCGGCATCGGGAAGTCTCGAATTGCCCGCAACCTGCGTGATCGACTTGCCGAGGAGCGTTACCGGACGATTCAATTTCAATGTTCGCCCTATCACGTCAATACGGCACTCTATCCGGTCATCAATCATCTGCGACAGGCAGCCGGATTGACCGGTGAGGACAGCGCCACCACGCAACTGCAGAAGCTCGACAGGCTGGCACTCGACAACGGTATCGGCGACCAGACCACGGTGTCATTACTGGCGGAACTGCTCTCAATCCGAACAGATGTCCAGCACCCGCCACTGAATGTGTCGCCTGAAAAGCGGAAGCAAATGACCCTTGACGCGCTCGTGCAATACGTACAAAGGTCGGCGGATCGCTGCCCGACACTCTTCGTCGTCGAAGATGCTCATTGGATTGATCCGACCACGATGGACCTCCTGACAAGGGCTATTGACCGCATCCAGTCGATGCGCGTGCTATTGATCATCACCTTTCGGCCTGAGTTTAAGCCGGTTTGGGCCGATTATAGTCATGTGACGTTTTTGACGCTGAGTCGGCTTCCCCGCCGGCATAGCGCCGAACTTCTCGCAGCGATGACAGGAGGAAAAGCCTTCCCACCGGAAGTCGAGCGCGCGATTCTCGCAAAGACCGACGGAGTGCCTTTGTATGTCGAGGAGCTGGCTCAAAGCCTATTTGAATCCGGACTGCTGACTGAGGAGAACAATTCTTTCAGCTTGAAGGCGCCATTAAAAGATGTGTCCATTCCCGACAGTCTGCAAGGTTTGCTGATGGAACGGATAGACCGATTGGGGCCGACCAAGGAAATTGTCCAAGTCGGGGCAGCGATAGGGCGAGAATTCAGTTATGAACTGCTGCGAGGCGTGGTGGACGTAACGGAAAGTCGGTTGCAAAATGCTCTTCAGCTGTTCGTCGAGTCTGGACTCATTCTCCAAGAGAATGAAATACCGACCGCAAAATTTCAGTTTAGGCACATGCTCCTGCAGGAGGCTGCTTACAGCACCTTGCCCAAGAAGTCGCGTCGAGCTCTCCATGCCCGCATCGCTAAAACAGTGGAAGAAAAGTTTCCCGAGCGCGCGCAGTTGGAGCCGGAACTCCTGGCCTACCACTTTGAACAGGCAGGCTCGATCCATCCGGCTATCACGTATTGGCATCTCGCAGCCCGAAGAGACGCGGCTCGGTCGGCCAATGTCGAAGCGCTGAACCATTTCAATAGCGCATTGACGTTACTGAAGGATTTGCCCGCGGGCACTGAGCGTGATGCATTGGAGTTGGATCTCCTCATCGCGCGCGGAGCTCCTATGGTGACGGTGAAAGGTTATGCCTCGCAGGAGAACGAGCGTAATTATCTCAGGGCAAGGGAACTTTCCCGGGAGAACAGCGAGTCCGATCACCACTTTCTTGCTGTCTGGGGGTTATGGGTCTTCCATCTGGTCCGAGGGCCTCTCGACCAGGCGCGTGTCTTGGCGGAAGAACTCCTCTCGCTGGCGCCTCATCTGCACAACCCGGATCTGTTAATCCGAGTTCACGAGAGTGTTGGCTCGACCTATTTCTTCCTTGGACGGTTCGATGAAGCCAAAGAGCATTTGCTTGCGGCAAAGTCCTTGTATGACCCTGGGAGACACCGGTCACACACTTTACCCTACACTCAGGATCCCGGCATCACCGCGAGAATCATCCTAGCCAGAACGCTATGGATCTTGGGCGAGGTCGATCAGGTCGAAGCACTGTTGCAGGAAGCCGTCGGCATGGCCAGAGAGTTGGAACACCCCTTCACGTTGGCGTTCACGTTGACGACCGTAGCCTGGACCTATTCCACACTTCGAGACGCGGACAAGACATTAAATCTCACTGAAGAAGCCATAGCTCTGTCGACAAAATACTCCTTCGAAGTGCCTTTGGCATGGGCGACATCTTTTCAAGGCTGGGCCATGGTCGAAAGGGGAAACGAGGAGGGGATCGGGAGGTTGGTGGACGGCCTCGCTGCAACGCGAGCAGCCAGAGCGAGCCTCAACAACACCTACACCCTGGCGTTACTGGCAGACGTGTATTTACGGAAGCAGCAGATTGAAGAAGGTTTGACTGTCATTAAGGAAGCCCAGGAACTTGCGATGATCCAGGGAGAGCGGTGCTGGCAAGCGGAACTGTTTCGACTGAACGGCGAGCTGTTGCTCGGGCAATCCGATCAATCGATGTCTGAGGCGGAGCAGTGTTTTACTGAAGCTCTGCGGATTGCGCGGGATCAGCACGCAACGATGCTCGAGCTTCGAGCGGCCATCAGCATGGCGAGACTCTTAAAGAGCCTGAATCGATCGGATGCCGCAAAGAATCTGTTGCAAGCAGTTCGCTCGCGGATGACTCAACGAGCAGCCGATCCTGAGTTGATCGAGGCGGAAACCATCCTGATGGAACTTGATGGATGAGAGGGATGAAAGAGCTATGCGTCTGACTATTCTTGGCTCCGGTACCAATGTGCATCCCACAAGAGCCGCGGCTGGCTACCTTGTGCGCACAGATCACCTCATTTTATTGGATTTCGGCCCGCGCACCTTGATGAACCTGATCAAAACCGGTGTCGACCGACACAGGATCACGCACATCTTGTTCTCCCATTTTCATGCCGATCACTTCTCCGATTTCATCACGTTCTTCTTTGACGCAGTGATCTACACCAAATACGGAGGAGGCCATCGCCCAGGGCTGACCCTGATCGGTCCGAAAGGCACGATCCGTCTCTTACAGTCGATCATGCGCAGTTTTCCCAGTTTTTCGCCGGCACCGTTCCGCGTCATCCTCAAGGAAGTATCCGGCAAACCCTTTACGATCGGGGACACCCGTATCGTTCCCAAACCCGTCGTCCATGTTCCCGATCTCTCGTCCGTCGGCTATCGGATTGAGCACCGAGGCAAGACGATCGTGTACTCGGGAGATGTTCAATATTGCGATGCCCTTGTTGCTCTGTGCAAAGATGCCGACCTTGCCGTGCTCGATTGCTCGTTCCCGTCCAATCGTCCAGGAGCCGCCCATCTGCACGCCGGACAGTGCGGTCAGGTGGCGAAGGAGGCCGGCATCGGCCAACTGGTGCTCTCGCACTTCTATCCGGTCGCGGATCGATACGATGTCAAAGCGCAAGCGGGGGAGCAGTTTGAGGGGAAGATTTGGAAGGGAAAGGATCTGTTGACGATCCGGGTCTAGCTAAAGCCCCTCCTCGCGAGGAACGCCACCGAGGATCTCGATGAAGTTGGTCAGGCGGGCGGTTTTCCCTCCGTCACCCGCTTTCGAGTAAATGGCCAAGAGGTTCTTGATCATGCGGGACAGAATCGCTCGCACCGGGCTTTTTTGCAAGTACTTATCGTCGAACCCGTACCCTGCCTCAGTCAGAAAGCGAGCGCAGTTTTTTTCAGTCAGCAAGGCCCCGCCATTGAAGCAGTCGATGAAGATCTTGTACCGGTCGGACTCATACTTCACCAGGAAATGCCCAGGCATACCGATACCGAACAGCGGGAGTGCCAAACGCTGTCCGATCAACAGGTAGACCGCCGACAGGCTGATGGGGATCCCGACCCGCCGATCCATGACGCAATTGAGGTAGCTGTTCTCAACCTCATAGTAGTTCTTGGTGTTTCCCTTAAACCTTTGTTCAGTAAATAGGTACCGGTTGAGTGCGTTGACGGCTTCTTCACCGGACGCTCGATGGCCGATGCGCGCTCGAACTTCGTTTGCCATCGTATCGAGCTGTTCACGATAGCGAGCGACGTCAAGCGTCGGATAGGCGTAGCGAGCGATCAGAAAGGCTCCGGTTTCCAGGCACATGGTCTCGCTCGCGCGTGCCGTTAGGGTCGCAAGTTCATCCTCCAACTTGCTTCCCCTGATTTCATCAAGGACGGACGCGATCCGATCTGCCATTTCCGGCTGTTCGATTTCAGCTTCTTGGAGCAGGGGGACAGCCGATGGGCCGATATCGATGAGTCTGCAGCTGATGGTACGGACGATTCGGTCGTCCTCATCGGAGAGAAGCCGAATCAGCGCGCGAATCTGATTTTCCGGGATCATTCCCTACGACTCTCTCTCGTTCACAGCCTGATGCATGGCGGCGTTGAGGTCATGGTCCGACGGATTCCGTCGTCGGTCAAGCGATCCATGGTCCATGGTGAGGTCACCCCATGGCGCGGCGGAAGGCCTTGGCTCCACCGTACAGGCACAGTGCATCGAACACGAGCATGACCAAGACCACCATGCCGACGTGCGGCAAGGCTTCGGTCCAGCCGGACAGAATTAGAGGTCGCACCGCATCAATCGCCCAGGTCATCGGGTTGAATTGCGCCAGAAAACTCATCCAGCCCGGCATCGCCGTCAACGGAACCAATGCGGAGCTGAGAAAAATCATCGGCAGCGAAAGAAATCCCAACACGGAGAAGAAATCACCGTGACTTTTCACGGAGAATGCCATCGCCATGGAAATGGCCGTCAGGCCGACGCCGAACATCATCCCGATGAATAAGATCGTCGCCACGCCGAGAATACCCGTCGCTGGATACACGCCGAAGAGGTACGAGACGCCGAGAATTACAAGGACCTGCATCGACGTGATTGCCATGACGAAGATAAAGCGGCTCAGGATGACGGAAGTTCGATGTATCGGCGTGGACATCAGGCGCTCAAGGAACCCGTTTTCCTTATCGAAGAGCAGATCGACGCCCCCGGCCAAACCGTTGTTCAGGACCGTCATGACGACGACACCGGCTGCGAGGAAGCTGATGTAGTTGGGCGCCTGCATGACCTGCGTGTCCGCGGCCCGCTGAAACAGGTTGCCGAAGAAGATGAGCCAGAACAGCATCGGCTGCACCAAGGTGAACAGCATGCTGAATTTTTCTCGGCTCAGCCGCCGAACCCACCGCATCGTCAACGCATTGATTTCTTGCCAGTAGTGCGCCACGTGACTCCTTATTACTCAGACTCGACTTCGGGAGGCGATTCGGTGATGGCTCTTCCTGTATGCGCGATAAACACATCGTCTAAGCGCGGACGATTGTATTGAATAAATTCGATGTCGCACCCTAAACGATTGGCCGATTCGAGAATGGTGGGCAAGGCCTTTTCGGGCGATTCTACCCTGATATCCAGGCCCTTGGTGGTTGCCTTCACGGTCTTGATGGCCGGACGGCCGATTAGGTCGGATTCCAACGATGGGATTCGGTTCGCCTCCTTCAGAGTGAGGGCCACGATATCCCCTCCGAGGGCGATCTTAAGCTCAGCCGGTGAGCCCAGCGTTTTGATCTTCCCACCGTCGATAATGGCGAGTCGATCGCAGAGTCGATCGGCCTCATCCAGGTAGTTCGTCGTCATCACGACCGTCATCCCACGGGCTTTGAGCATGCGGACATATTCCCAAATCCGGAGACGGCTTTGGACGTCGAGGCCGAGGGTGGGCTCATCGAGGAACAAAATTTTGGGGTCCGGCAGCAACCCACAGGCAATGTCGAGTTTGCGCTTCATGCCTCCGGAATAGGTCTTGGCAGGCCGGTCCGCATGAGCTTCCAGCTCAACCAGTTTGAGCAGCTCGTCGATACGTTTCGCCGCTTCCTCCTTCGTCAGATGATAGAGCGCACCAAGCAGTTGGAGGTGTTCGCGACCCGTCAGAAACCGGTCGATCGCCCGTTCTTGAGGCACGTATCCGATCACAGTCCGCACCTGATCCGCCTCCCGCACCGTGTCGTAACCCATGACGGTCGCCGTGCCTGAGGTCGGGTGCAGCAACGTAATGAGCGTGCGAAGCGTGGTGCTTTTGCCCGCGCCGTTCGGCCCCAGCAGACCAAAAATTTCCCCGGCATAGACCTGGAACGAGAGGTCATCGACAGCTTTATGGCTGTCATACGTTTTGCATAGACGACTGACGTCGATGGCGATGGTCCGATCCATTACTCCTAGCCCTTCGTGTCGGGATGTTCGTGCAGCATGAATTGAACCAAATCGTTCAATCGACGAGCCCGTTGGTGGAGTCCGTCCGCTTCCAGTAGAAATTGTTTCTCCAAGGGTGTGCAGTCCAGGTAGGTCGAGAGGGTGTTGACCAAGACTTCGTCGCTGACTTCATCACGAAAAAACCCTTGCCACGCCGCGCTATCCTCTCTCGCCTGAAGGTATCGCCCGAGCATGTCGATCAGTGCGCGTCGAACGCCTTTCGTCAGCCCCTCGTCGGAACGCATGGGCGTGATGCGAACCGTCGCCTCGCGATAGGGCTTGTCGAAATGTTCTTCGGAAATCTCACACCGTTCGAGCCCTTGCAGTAAAATGTTGGAGCGACCGTCCGGCAAGGGTTGCACACTCATGATCCGTCCGATACAGAGCGAGGGATAGATTGCCGGATTCTCATAGTAGTCCGGCTCCCATCCTTCCTTCAGCAGTGCCATGGCAATACATTGACCGCCCATCGTTGCATCGGCGACCATCCGGCGATAGCGTGGTTCAAAAATGTGGAGTGGCAGATACGTCTTGGGAAAAAAGACGACGTTGGGTAGTGGGAACACCGGAAGGCGACTGGGAATCGGAAAAGGTTGGGCATGCTTGGACGCACTCCGCTCCGACGGCTCCCGCTCACGATCAGTCTGCATGGCTCACGATAGCTGAGACTTGTGAAAATTGTCAACGCCGTGCGAGGCTCGCCGAGCCACGAGGAAATGCAAAACATCGCTCTCAGACAGTCGATTTGTTCGCCCGCGGCGTACATGATATAAGCAGCCTAAGGCATCAGGTGCTAGCAGGCTGCGGAAAAACTCGATTTGTGTGCTTCGACAAGCTCAGCACAAACGGAAAACCTCAGTAAATTCAATGATCACTCCGTTCGTCCAGAGGCTCTCGAAGGATGAACGGAGGGGTTTTCCGCAGCCTGCTAGTCCGATGCGTTGGTTGACCCATGAAACGAGGGAGATGATGCACGTCGTCCTGCTAGTGCTACTAATCGTGTCCTTCCTGAACTTCGACCTTTGCGGGGCATCCGGCGCCAACCAACCTCCGATTCCGTTTCAGTCTGCAACCGCCGGGTATCAGTTCAATTTTCCTCGAGACCATGGATCTCACCCGACCTATCGAACCGAGTGGTGGTACTACACGGGCCATCTGCAGTCGAAAAACGGCCGGTCATTCGGATTTGAGTTGGTCTTCTTCCGTCGAGCTGTCCCACCGGATGAAATAAAAACTCTGCCGTCGAAATGGTCGATCAACCACCTGTATCTGGCCCATTTCGCTGTGACCGACATCACCGGGAAGCGATTTCATTTCTCCGAAAAGCTCAGCCGTGAGGGGCTAGGGAAGGCCGGTGCCGACGAGTCGCGGCTCCACGTCTGGATCGATGATTGGCGGGCCGAAGCATCGACGGAACCATCCGCGTCACATACATTGGTGGCCCGCGACGAGACGCATGCCCTCGCCCTCACGCTCCAACCGGCCAAGCCGCTCGTCACTCACGGTGTGGACGGCATCAGTCGAAAGGGGAAAGATGTGGGTCAAGCCTCCCACTACTATTCGTTCACGAGACTTGCGACAAGTGGGAAGCTCACGATCGATGGTGAATCATTCGATGTGACAGGCACCAGCTGGATGGACCGTGAATTCGGGTCCGCTGATCTCGGGGACGATCAAGCCGGATGGGACTGGTTCAGCATTCAGCTGGACGATAATAGCGAGCTCATGCTGTATCGAATGCGACGGAAAGATGGCTCATCTGATCCTGCGTCCAGTGGTACGGTCGTATCGTCAGACGCACGAACAGGTCAGCTTGTGGTGACCGACTTTCAGATTGAGTCGAGTGCCACGTGGACCAGCTCTGCCAGCAAGGCCACGTATCCCAGCCACTGGCGCCTGAAGGTCCCATCGCTTGACCTTGTGCTGGATGTCACTCCGCTGCTTGCGGATCAGGAATTTCGCACGTCGCGCCTCGCACGATTTACCTATTGGGAAGGGGCGGTGGCGGTGATAGGGACCAAACAAGGCCGGCCGATGAAAGGTCAAGGTTATGTTGAGCTGACCGGATATGCCGAGCGTCTCAAGATGTAAGGGAAAGCTGTATTAGCCGGCAGTTGTTTGCCCTGATCATCCCCACAAACAACCAGACAACCAGGCCAACACTCCCAGGCCAGAGCATGATGGCCACTGGACAGAGCTTATGAAACCAGTCACCTCACCCGCGACAGGTCAATGCTTCCCTTTGTCCTTGTGTTCCTTGCCCTTGTCTTCCACATCGATAATGGCGCCGGAATCTGCATCGACATGCACTTCCTTAATCATCTTGTCATCCGTCACGATTTCAACTTCCCACACCGTCTTGTCATGTTTCTTTTCCAGCTCAGCCTCAATGACGTGGCCTGGCACCTTCTCGGACGCCGTCTTGATCGCCTGATCAATCGTGACCTTCGCTTCTTCCGCCATTTCAATCTTGGACTTGTGCTTCTCTCCCTTCTTATCGGCAATCGCAGTCCCACCCAACGCCAAGACGATTCCCGCCGCCAACGCTGCCATGACAATCTGTCTCATAGTGTCTCCTTTGTGTGTAAAGTAGGGAGATCGGATGCACAGTTAGAGTATCCGACCTCACGCATTATGAGTAATGCGATCATTGTGCCGCCGTTCACCACCTCCTGGTCGGGGCGAAAGCTCGCGTCAAGTGGTTGATTCTGTGACCAGACCCTATGTTGATCGGATACTTTTGTGGCCAAAGTCTACATCGAGGTCCTTCGGTTCGGGGCGAGATGCTACAGATGGCTGTTCGTAGGAGGATGAGAGCAAGATCACCAGACACTGCGTCGAGTTGGAGATCAGACCAACAGAGGATCCAAGAGTGGTGATCACATTTTGAGTCGGTTGGTCGATAGCGAGAAACAACAAGGGGCCGATGAGACACACAGGAGTCTGACCCATTACCTACCTCTCGCGCAGACTGCGGACCACGAACGGCATTGAACCTTGTTTCGTGAAGGTGCAGAATAGAGACCATCTCAGGTTCAGAAAGCGCTACCGTTTTTGTTCGAGCCGTTCAAGATCAACGTCACTGAGCCCATCCAGCGGACAATGCGTGAGCAGCCCTCGCATTATACCCAGAGCGCAACATGAGCGTTGAGCCGCCATCTTTGCAAGCCGACCGGCAGCTGACGTACGGCGATTACCTTCGGATTCGCGAACTGTTGCGTCTGCAATCTCCCCTCTCCTCGCCGATGGCCCATGACGAACTGCTTTTTATCATCATTCATCAGACCTACGAGCTCTGGTTCAAATTGTTATTGCACGAACTGGATGCGGTTGTGGTGAATCTACGCGCCACGACAAGGCTGCCTGGTTCGCGAGACGAGGTATATGAGGCGGCTCGCTTGTTACGGCGATGCACCGAAATCGCCAGACTCCTGGTCGAACAATTCACCGTCCTGGAAACAATGTTGCCGACGCACTTTCTGGCCTTTCGTGATCGGCTACGGCCCGCGAGCGGGTTTCAGTCCGAACAGTTTCGCGAACTGGAGTTTCTCTGCGGTCTCAAGGATGAGCGGATGTTGGACCTGCACGAGCCGGCCCCGGAACTGTTCGCCGCGCTTCAGCGGCGGCTGCGAGAGCCGTCCCTCCGCGATGTACTGTTCGAAGCGCTGGCGGCGATGGACATGGCACCTCCGATGTCCCAGGACGCTGCGGAGAGCGAGCGTTTCCGGTTGCGGGCCCAGATGATCGTCGCGGTGTATCGGAAAGAGGGGGAGCATCGCGATTGGATTGATGTCTGTGAACGATTGACGGAGTTCGATGAGCTGCTCGTCGCCTGGCGCCTGCGGCACATTCAAATGGTGGAACGGACCATCGGGATGAGCCGGGGGACCGGCGGCAGCAGCGGCGCATCCTATCTCAGAGCGACCTTGGATAAGAAGTTTTTCCCCGAGCTGTGGGAAGCCCGATCCCTCATGTGTGAAAACCAGCATGGATCGTGACGACGATGGATGAGCTGCTGTCGTACCGGAAGGATTTCCCCATCCTTGACCGGACCCTCTACATGATCAGTCACTCGTTGGGTGCGATGCCGGCTCGCGTCTACGACCGTCTGCGCGAGTTTGCCGATCTTTGGGCCACGCGCGGCATCCGGGCATGGGCCGAGGGCTGGTGGGAAATGCCGGTGAGCACCGGCGACAAGGTCGCCCGCATCATCGGTGCCGATCCAGGGACCGTGGTGATGCACCAGAACGTGTCCGTCTGTCAGTCGCTCATTGCATCCTGTTTTGATCTGACCCAGCAGCGTAACAAAGTGGTCTACGAAGCCTTGAATTTCCCTTCCGTGATGTATGTCTATGAGGCGCATGTGCGCGCCGCCGGAGGACGCCTTGTTGTGGTTCCCAGCGATGACGGACTGACCATCGATACGGAGCGTCTGCTGGACGCCATTGATGAGGAGACGCTTCTGGTGCCCATCTCGCACGTGCTGTTCAAGAGCGCGTACATTCAGGATGTCCAGACCGTCGTTCACAAGGCCCATTCGGTGGGCGCGAAGGTTGTGTTGGACGTGTACCAGTCGGCAGGCACCGTGCCTCTTGACGTCAAGGCTCTCGACGTTGATTTTGTGGTAGGCGGGTCCGTGAAATGGCTCTGCGGCGGTCCAGGGGCCGGATTCCTCTATGTGCATCCGGCGCTGCACCACACACTGGAGCCGAAGGTGACTGGGTGGATGGCGCACCGAGAACCCTTTGCCTTCGAGCCAGGCCCCGTCACCTACGCTCCCGACATCCACCGCTTTCTCCATGGATCGCCCGGCATCCCGGCGTTGTATGCGGCGGAAAGCGGCTACGAGACCATTCTTGCGGCCGGCGTCGGGAAGATCCGGGCAAAATCGATCCGGCAGACTTCCCGGTTGGTCGAGCTGGCGGATCAGTATGGATGGCAGGTCAAGTCGCCGCGAGACAGGGACAAGCGAGGCGGCATGGTCGCGGTTGATGTCCCCCATGCAGCCGCCGTGGTGCGTGAGTTGGCTCGCCGCGAGATCCTTGTGGACTTTCGGCCCGGCGTCGGCATTCGAATCGCGCCACACTTCTATACTGCCGATGACGAGATCGATGCCACGATGCAGGCCATCCACTCCATCCTCGAGACCAAAGCCTATGAGCCGCATCTATCGGCAGGCGGCGCACAATTCTAGCAGGATGCGGAATCCTCTATTTTCAAGCATGGTCACATCTACAAAAGACTCCGGTAACTTTGCCATCTTCCGATTGTTGCGGTTGACCATCATGACTCCGTCAATCGTCATGTCTCACACCATGAATGCACATGGCACCAAAACGGCCAATTGACGAAACTGGCGAAGTGAGTAGAATAGCGTACCTGGGTTCTCGACAGCCTGTTCGGTTCTAGGGCAAAGTGCACCGCACCTGTACGGAGTCGTGTGATGAGATCCGCTGTTGTGTGCCTGCTGGCTCTGGGCCTCGTTCTCTCTCCTATCGCGATCGAACAGCCTCAAGCATCCAATCTCAGTACGGTTCAGTTCCAATGGGAGTCGAAGAACGCTGCGTTGCTGAACGCTCAACGGAGCTTCCTCAACGAGCAGGGAGGCCAGGTGGGACCGGTGCAGGAGAAAGAACCGAACACGAAGAATCCGGCAGCGGTTTTGCTATATGTCACCGTCGGGGTCGCGGCGCTTTCTGCGCTGGCTGACGCGATCGTCAAGACGCTGAAAGATACCCAACATGGCGGGCTCATCGTGGACATGCAAGGCCCCATGATCAAGATCATCGAAAACCAGTCGCTTGATCGAGGGCAGGTCCTTGTTCGGAAGCCCAATGGAGACGTGGAGTCCTACGTACAGAAGTCCGGGTCCAGCTCGGATTTGTCGTCGATCATCGCGAGCCTTCTGGCGACAGCGAAGCAACCCTGAACGGTGTCTCGCATGCGTGGCCCCATCCCTGTTCTTGCCGGCCTCTCCATTCTGCTGGTGGCGCTAGGCCAACCACCGGCGCGTGCCGCTGCTGACACAGCATCAACCCAAGGCAAGGACTGGGCGGTCGTGATCGGCATTAATGATTACCAGAACGTGCGGAGGCTTAAGTATGCCAGCCAGGATGCCACGGCTGTCGGCGATCTGCTGGCGCAGCAGGGGTTCACGGTCATTCCTATGGTTTCCCCGAAAGACACCACCCGCAAAGCGATCGAACGCGTCCTGGGGACACAGCTGCCCAAGAAATTGAGCAGCAATGATCGCGTGCTGATCTTCTTTTCGGGACATGGCAAAGATGAGCAGTTCGGCGGGGGGCAACGGACGGGCTATCTGCTCCCGATCGAGGCGAACCCTCAGGACTTGGCTGCAACCGCCATCAGCATGGGTCGGGTCCGAGAGTTGGTTAATGTCTGGCCTGCAAAGCATGTCCTGTTTATCGTGGACTCCTGTTACAGCGGAATCATCGGGGAAAACACGAAGAGCATTCGCACCATGACCCCTATCTACCGGGAACAGATTACCAGGGAAAAGGGTCGGCATCTCATTGTCGCCGGCGGGGCGGATCAAGAAGCCCTGGAGATTGCGGAATGGGGGCAAAGTTTGCTCACTCACTTTCTTCTGGAAGGCTTGGGCAATGACAAGACAGCTGACCTGGACGCCGATGGGATTATTCCCACATCAGAGCTCTATCAATTTCTTGACCGCCGAGTGTATGAGGAAGCGCAGTTGAGGGGGTATCAACAGCGGCCTGAATACTGGTCGCTCAGCCCAGGACATAAGGGAGAGTTTGTGTTCCCTGGACGAGGGGAGCAAGAACAGCCCGTGCAGCCAGTCAATATTCCAACCCCCTCGTTTTCTGCTGTCCCCAGCCCGGCGATGGTCCGGATTGCGCCTGGGTCATTCATGATGAAATCAGAACCATCGCAATCGTCAGGGAGGTTGTCGTTTCTCCTCCAACCAGGTCCTGTGCACAAAGTTCACATCACCAAACCATTTGCGATCGCGCGGTATGAAACGACCTTTGATGAGTACGACCGCTTTGCTCGGGCAGCGGGTCGCCCATTGCCAGAAGATAAGGAGTGGGGTCGTGGGTCGCGCCCGGTCATCAACGTGAGTTGGGATGATGCAAACGCCTATGCTCAGTGGTTGTCCCAACAGACCGGCAACCGGTACCGGCTCCCAACAGAAGCGGAGTGGGAATATGCAGCGAGTAGCGGGGGCGAGGATGAGGTCTGGGCTGGAACCTCCGACGAGTCTCAATTGAAGCAGTATGCGGTGTATGATACGAACCGCACCGGGCCTGTCGGCAGCAAAAAACCTAATGGGCTTGGTCTCTATGACATGACGGGAAATGTTTCTGAGCTGCTGGAGGATTGCTGGCACGACAACTATAAGGCCGCTCCAAGCAACGGATCGGCTTGGTTAGAAGCGAATGGTGACGACTGCGGCGAGCGCGTGATCCGCGGCGGCTCCTGGTTCAGCGGACCGGAGTACCTGCGTGTCTCGAACCGGACCGGGCTCGACGCCGGCAGCTGGGGCGACGACATCGGCTTCCGTCTTGCCCAGGACCTTGAGCCCTAACCCTTTGGACTTTGTCCTTTGACCCTTTGCTCCGATGTTTCTGTCAGAGTTTGACACTGAAACGATCTGAGCAGCGACCCTACGTTGGAGAGGATCACAAAGCCGGGGGTCGCACAGGTTTGACGCGCAACAACCAGCGACCGCTCGCGTCACAAGCTAAGGGTTAGATCCTGTGGTGTGCATCATCTCATCCGTTTGAACGGTCCGTATGCGAAGATTTCCGACACCACTCACGCCGCTATCTCAACGAGGACCTCGGTATGCCGCTCGGCAATTTTCAACAGGTGCTTCGCGGCACCGGACGGCTTGCGGCGGCCTTGCTCCCATTGCTCCAAGGTGCACTTTGATACGTCCAGCGCTGCGGCAAACTCTGCCTGCGAGAGGCCGCGCTTGATCCGCACACGAACGACGTACGACTTGGCGTCAACTCTCGTCCTCTTGCCCCCACCGGCTTTGATCTCCCGTACGCCGTCCAGAACTTCTTGCCACACATCGCGTTTGGCCTCGAAGTTGGCGAGAGCCATCCCAGTCAGCTTGTTGCCCATTTCGCAGTGCTTCTTCTCGATAAGCGATTCGAGCATGCACTACATCCAGCAGGCGAACGCCGAATTTCAGGGACGTGCCGCCTGGGGCTTGTCACGCTGCAGTGCTTCGTTCATTGCGGCATCCACCGGGACGATTTCGGCAAGCAAGGTTTCCGGTGCAATATCCTGCTGGTGAGGCCACGTCAAAGCACCGAAAACGATGCCCACCTGCCTGAAATAATCCGGGTTGCGCAATTCACGGAACACGCCGAGGTCAAGATACGGTTTGACATCGAAGATGCCTCGCCGACCATCGACGATTTCCACGTAAAGACGGTAATCTGGAAGCGGCGTGACATTTTTTACATCCCAATACATGGCTGCCACCTTAGAGGGGATCAATTTTGTATGGATGTTCTCCGCTGACAGCGAGTTCCCAATCGGCCATCAATTCATCTCGGCGCAGTTCGATCTATGCTTGAACGAGGCGCAATTGCTTGCGTGGCATCTCACCGGCAAGGATTTCGGCATCTCCAATAGCGATCGATGCCTCGAACTCTCCATATCTGGCATGGATGTGAGGTAGATGGTGATGCTTGCTGTCGAGCAAGTACATCCGAATGATGATGCCGTAAAACATCGAGATGATCGGCATGGCATGCTCTTGCAACCTAATTCTTAACTAGGCGCCATTTGGTTCCGCATCAGATCCCGGATGGGACAAAAGTCAGTATAAGTCCACCTCGGATTCCTCGCAATAGGACTGCGAAACATCACCAGCCTTGTCAGTTACCCAGCACAGTTTGGTAGAGGCTCGGTTGTCGTCTTGACTCTCGTCTGGCCGCTATGGTTAGGTCCCGCCACTACAATGATGCTGCCTCGCACTGTCCTTACACTCAGCTTGCTCTCATTCTTGCTCTTCTCCCTCGGCTGTCAAAAAGAGAGCGAGTCCATCGTGTCGATCGCGCTCCCTCCGACGAACACGAAGATCCTCTACATCGCCACAAATGATGCGGTTTACAAGTCCCGTGATTGCGGTGGAACTTGCAATATATTTAAGGGGGTTCGAGCCTTATATATTCATTCATGCATAGCCATATCACAAAAAGACTCCCGGCATGTTTACAGTCTCCGTCGATCCTGTGCGGCACGTCACTCAGCGGCTTGTGGATCAGGAATTGCGCACCTCGCGCCTCTATGGTCGGCCCGTGGAGGACGAAGGTTATGTTGAGCTGGCCGGCTACGTCGAACGCCTCAAGCTGGAGAGAATAAGGATGACAGGCGCTTGATCCGGCTACGAGTGAGATTGCATGATTCGATCGTCGCTGACTGGAGCCACAAGCTGTCTGAGGAACGACGAAGCCAGGTCGCCATCAATCGATGATTTCCACTTTCTTTCCCATGGCCTTGGCGCGCTTCAGGCATTCTGCGTCGGTCACCGAACAACGGATCGTGTCGAGTTCGGTTTCCTCGACGATCTCGATCTTCTTACCTTGCGCCTTGGCCTGTTTAAGACAGGCCGTATCCGTGACGACGCACTTGGCTGTATCCGACAGGGCGGGCTGGTTGACGATCGACACCTGCTTGCCTTGATCCCTGGCCCGCTTCAGGCACGCCTGATCGGTTGCGACGCACTGCACAGTCTCTTCCGTTTTGTTGATCGCCTTGTCAATGGATTGGTCGATGCGCTGGTTCATGCGGTCTTGAGCCTTGCGTTCAGCGCTATCTACCGCGCGGTCAAACATCTTATCAAAGAGACCATCGGCCTGAGCTGTTCCGGCCGTGAAGGCTATGACAACTGAGAGACCGGCCACCCAATGGATCTTCATCGCAACGCCTCCTCAAGGACATGGAAAGCGGTCCTACTGCATGCGGGCATGACTCTAGCACAGCGTAACGGTTAGACAAAGGAACGCGCCAATTTGAGCGTGTCCGTAGTGATTCATTGTTGAGTCAAATGGAAGAGAGAGACCACTGCGTCAGAAGCGCGGCAACCGGAAACTTTTTGCTATCAAGACTTAGGCTGCTTCGGCGTGAAGTTTGATACCCCGAGCCCGTGCAACCTTCAGAATGGTGACTAAGCTGGGATTCCCATCGGTGCTCAAAGCTTTGTAGAGACTTTCGCGGCTTAACCCAGCTTGTCGTGCCACGTTGGCCATTCCCTTCGCCCGAGCGATCCCCGCTGCATCGTCGGGAACTTCTTCAAGCCAAGCATCCAGATATGCGGCCATTTTCTCGGGCGTCCGCAATTGAGCCTCGAGGTCGTAGGGAATTGTTTTAGTCCTCCACCTGAGTGCCGGCGGACGGTCATCAAGGCAGCGGTCGTCCGGCTGCCGAGATGAGAGCCCCGCTGTAATCCCCGCTTTGTCGTCGCCAATTTCCGCACGGCGGACGCGCAAGTCTCGACGTTACGGGAGCGGCTGTTGAAACTCGCGGTCTGGGTGGAACGCTCGGTCCATCGGATTGTGCTGCATCTGTCCCAGTGCGCGCCCTGGTGAGACACATGGCGATGGGTCGCCTGCGCGGTGGGGGCCTGGCTAGCGCCAGACGCGACAGAGAGGTAATGGGAGGGCTCCGGTCATACGACGGACGTGGTGTCTCTGCAAGAGTCTCAGAATGGACTCACTGTTGTGTCCTGATAGCTGGCCAGAGTGAAGAAACCATCGTCATGGCGCGTGAACTCTCCGTGCACGGCCTCGAACACACCCACGAGGCTACACCAACGGCTTTCTTGGCCTCATCATGCATAAGGCGCGCAAGAGACTACGACATCAGCGACATCAGCGACTTCGGCAGCTAACGATCGTTCACCACGCGGACGGTCAGGCTTGCAGAGGGTAGCGCAATCCCCTGTTCTTGAAATCGTTGGAGAATTAATTTGTTCAAGTCTCCTTGAGTCGAGCTGTAATCCGCCACCGCCGTCCATGGCTCTATTGCAATCGCCACAGCCAGAGGCGAGTCCCCGAGAGATGCCACTCCCACTGAAGGAACCGGATCTTTCATGACCGATGGGTGCCGATTGAGGACATCCCGAACTTGCGCAAGTGCCGCATCAAGATTCGCATGTGGCGACACGGGAATGGTCAAATGCAGCTGACGGATCGTGCCGAAGTTGTGCAAAATTTCTCCCACAATTTTACGGTTGGGAATGATGACGCGGGATCGATCTGCGTGCATCAGCGTCGTCGTGAAGATATCGATGACCACGACCTCACCGTGGACGCCGAGCAAGGAAATATGTTCGCCGACCTTGTAGGGCTTGCTGAAGATAATCGAGAGTCCGGCCATCAGATTGCTCAACACCCCCTGCAAAGCCAACCCGATGCCCACGCCGGCGACACCGACGCCGGCGAGCAGCGGGGCGATGGGCACGCCGAGCGTCTGAAGGGCGATCATCGCGGTAAAGAGCAACACCACGATTTTCACGACGCGAGCCAACAACAGCCGCACCGGCGGCTCAAGGGTTTGCCGTTCGAGCGCCTGCTGAGCAAAATTCCCGGCCCAACGAGCCGCCATGATACCGGCGATGAGAATGCCAAAGGCAACGGCCGCCTGCAGCCCATACTGCACGGCATATTGAGTGAGCGTATCAACGACGGTCATATGGTAGTCTCCTCTAGTGGTTCACAGCTATTAATACGTTGATTCCCCTGAACAACAGGAGCGCGTGCTGGTGGGTTTTATCAACAGCCTGCTATCGTCCGAAGAGGCCTTTGAGAAGTTCTTCTCCCTCTTTTTTCAAGTCTTCCGGTTTCGTGGTGCCTTTGAACAATCCACCGACTGCCTCTTCCACTTTTTTCTTCACCTGCTCCTGGACCTTCCCGCCTATGCTCTTCAGATGGACGTCATATGCTGGCGCTTGAGCGGTCCCGGTGATCATGAGCGGGAGACTCACTCGGCCATCCTTCATTGCGAGTTTAACGACAGGTGAAGCCTCGGCGAGCTTCTGACTCATATCCTGTGATAGATTGAGATTGACGAGGAGATTCAACCGCTGATCGAATCCGATCGTGCCGCCGCCGGTCGCCTGAAAATCATGGCTGTCCATCAAGAGCCGCTGCACGTGGATCACCCCTTGCTTGATGGCGAGGTCCGTCTCGATTGTCGAAAAAACCGTCGCATTGGGATTGTCGAGCGAAATACCGGCTACCTTGAGGGCAGAGATCACTTCCTGCAGAAGATTCACCCCTTCGATCTTCCCGTCCTTGACCGCCAAATGTCCGATTCCGTCCAATGTTGTTGTCAGGTCCGGCATGGAGAATCCCTTACCTTGCAGTGAAAGATCGGCGCCTGCCGTGCCGCTCACGGAAATCGGTGTCTCGGCGACGGCATTGAGCGCCGGACCGAGTTGCACTCCTTGAACCGTGACGGCGCCCTTGAAAGGCGGCGCATCGGACCCAGCGATCAGTTTGCCCTGCCCCTTCACTTGGCCGTCGAACAGTCGGAACGACAAGGTATTCAGCTTGATCCCTTGTCCCTTCACTTCCGCCGCGATCTGGAAATTCTTCATGTCGACCGGTTGTTTCAGGGGAAGCGAGACCGGCAGGTTCGCAGTATTGATCACCGGTGAGGTGATGTAGATGTTGGCGTCGTTCCCGGCGGCGTTTCCTGTAATCGTAAATTCCGTCTTTCCCACAGTAAGCTCGAACGTGATCGCGTCGATGTCCATCGCTTCTCTCAGCGGGCCGAATGCCCCGTCGAGTTTCACCGGCAGATTGAAGGGCTGCACCAACGAACTGAAATGTAGCTGTGGAGTTCGGCCAAGCCGAACGTCCTGAAGGAGCAACTCCATATCTTGCACCACATACTCCGTCGGCTTGACAGCGGACAGATCGCGATAGGTCAATTTCCCTCCGTCGATGGAGACTCGATCCACGGCCAAGAGCGCGAGAATCTTGAGTGGACCCTCCGTCGAGGGAATCGGAGCGCGCGACGGCTTCTCCGGCACCGCCACACCTTTGCGACCGATGGTGGAGATGTTCAGGACTCCGTTTTTGTTCTTAATAACCGTGATGACCGGTTGGTGAAGCGTGATTTCCTCCACCTCGACCTTGCCGCTCAGCAGCGGCATTAGCTTCACACCGACATCCAGCGAGGAGAGCGATGCAAAGGGAGCTGAGCCGAAGGACGGATCATCCAGCACCGCGAATCCCGCCACGCGCGCCCCGATCCTGGGCCAGATCGTCAAGCGAATATCTTGTAGCTGAACCTTGCGGTTGAGGGCATCTTCGATGAGTGGTTTGTACTGGGCTTGATACTTATTGAGATCGACGAAAAACGGAAGGGCGAGCACAAGGCCGACGAGGAGAACGACCAGAACGAGCAAGCCTATCAGAATCTTCATCTCGATCGCCTCCAGTTAAAAAAGTGAGTATATAAGTGAGGTTCTGGTGAGTCAAACAAGTCGGCGCCGCAGACTGGCCGTGGCAAGGTTATCCTACGAAAGCCCTGAACCCAGAAGTTACTGATGGGAATGTTTGCGAAAGAATTCCGCGATGGCTGATTTGTCGATCTGTCCCTGAGCCGTCTTCAAGACGAGCGATTCAAATGTCGATTCATCTGCGTCCAACGTGAGCCCATTGAGCTTCAAAAACACGAATGCGGCCATTGTTCCCGTTCGCTTGTTACCATCGATGAATGGATGGTTCTGAACAATGTGGTACAAATAGGCTGCGGCCATCTCAATGAGGTCGGCATGGAGATATTGATCCCCGAAACCCGCTTCAGCCATTCCGATTGCAAACCGCAGCAGCTCAACATCACGAACGCCTAGACCCCCTCCATACCGTTCAATCTGGTCGGCATGGATATCGATGACATCCTCCATTGAGAGAAATCGTGGCTCAGCCATGAGCTAAGCCAGTCTTTTCAGCATCTTCCCATACCGTCGATTGCCTTCGTCCAGCGCCGCACGGAACTTTTTTTGGCGGGTGGTGTCCTGAACAGGCGCTACGATGAGACACTTTCCATCTGTTTTGATGCTGAGCGGCGTCTCCGCGTCAATGTCCAACAGATCAAGCACCCCTCGATCAATCACAAGAGCCAGACTGTTACCGTGCTTGGTCAATTTTTTGATCATCTTCCGCCTCCAATCGGTTAATACAATGATGTTACATCGTATCACCATGTTCGAGCGGGGTAAAGGCGTGAATGCCTACGGCGATGATTCGCTCCGTTTGTCCAGAAACATGCAGACCAACCTGATCGGCGACAAGTGACTGAAGGGCTTGCACGAATGCAAGCCCTTCGATAGCGGTTTGGTCACCTCTTGATCAGAGCAGCTTAGCGTTTCTTTCGATTGAGTAGGTTGCCGGACCGAACCTGGCAGGCCAGAACATCGCAGATGACACGTGTGGCCATGAGGCTTGTAATCTCCGCTGCGTCGTAGGGAGGTGAACACTCGACGATTTCCATTCCGGCCAGCGGCTTCGTGTCGGCGATGATCTGGAGAAACTTCAAGACTTCACGCGGCAGGAACCCGCCGGGCTCAGGCCAGCCGGTGCCCGGCACGAAGGCGGCATCCAAGCAATCCACGTCGAAGCTCAACCACACAGCATCCACACCATCAAACGCCACTTCCAGCGCTTGCTTCGCGGCATTCTCGATGCCCATTTCCACGCAGTCGGTCACGGTCATGATCGTGGTTTGGCGTTCACGGCCGGACTTCACGCCTGGTCTGGGGGCTTGCCAGCCGCCGATACCGATCTGCACGAGATTCTTGGCCGGCACGTTGGGGATATTCGTCGCGTGAAACCAAGGCGTGGTATGCATGCGTTCATCAAGGTCGGTCTCCTGCGTGTCCACATGTCGGTCGAAGTGGAGGATGCCGAGCTTCTTGCCGTTCATATTCTGGGCCACGCCTCGGACCGTCGCAAAACCTAGTGAATGGTCGCCGCCGAGGACCACGGGAAAGGCGCCGCTGGCATAGACATGCCCCACGCCCTTGCTGACTTGATCGAAGGTCTTCTCAATGTTACCGGGAATCGTAAACACGTCGCCGACATCGCAGATCGAAATGGACTCCCGTAGATCCACGCCAAGCTCGAAGCTGTAGGTACCGTACAGCGCGGAGATTTTGCGAATCCCTTGGGGTCCGAACCTGGTACCGGAGCGATACGTCGTCCCGCCGTCGAACGGCGCGCCGAGAATGGCCACATCGTATTGGCCGCATTTGCGGACATCTTCGACATACGGAGCCTTGATGAAGGTGTTGATGCCGGCGAAATGCGGCAGCTCTCCCCGGCTAAAGGTTGGAATTCGTCGATCCTTGATCGAATCGGCGCCAGGCAGGCCCAATTCAAGGCCTCGGGCAACTTCTTCTTCATATTTCGTGGTCGGCAGCAGCGCCTCCGCTTCGACCGCGTACTTCGCCTCCGGCCCGTATTTATCATGCAGTGGAACCTTGCCTTGGTATGTTCTCTTTTTTGCCACGATTGCTCCTTTCTGAGAGATGGATGAATGTATGGCTCTGTTTGAACCCCTTTGTTGCAACGCAAAACTTGACGAGCTTGCCGGCTTTTCATTCTTGAGTGGGCGCCGATTCCTCAGGACGCATCAATAAGGCGCTCCTGATAGGTTTAACGATGAGAAGGTAGAGCGTGGTCACCCCTAAGATGCTTCCCAGGACCAGCGGAACGGCCCAGAGTTGCCACCAGGGAGCATCAGGCGAGGTAGCGTAGGGGCGTGGCCAGGCGATATTGACGAATTCAAACACCGACCAGAGAAACGCCGCCGTATTGATCAGCAACCCCCAAGCCCCCAGCTTCAGCTGACCTAATGAAGGATCCCATCGGCCAGTGAGACGGGTGAAGAGTCCAACCCCCGTCGTCATTGCAAACATGGCGTACAACCCGCCCGTGCCGAATGCGAGCACCGTGGCGACCGCCTCATCGTTGAGTCCGAAGAGCAATCCGAGGGTGGCCAGCAGCACAGTGAACAGCACGGCATTATGAGGAGCACCGGCAGCGGTGACCCGACTCAGGACGGCCGGCATACTTCCCTCGCGCGCCATGGAGAACACAATACGGGATGTGTATTGCACCATGGACGACCCACAGGCCAGAAACGCGATCATGACAATCGTCAGGAAAGGGGTTTCCGCCCAAACTCCAAAGTTGGCGACGATTACAGGCGTGACAGGATCGGAGGCGGCGCTCGTATGGACCAGGGTGTCGCGATTGAAGCTGAGGGTGAGGGCGGCGGAGTTGAAGAGCACCACGCTTCCGACCATGCAGAGAGAGAGGAAGATCGCGCGAGGAACCATCCGTTTGGGCTCGTGAGTTTCTTCGGCGATGGTCGAGCAAGCATCGAAGCCGATGAAGGCCCACCCGGAAATGGCGAGCGCCGCCAGAAATGCAGCGGCCTGGCTGGGAGCGGTTCCTGTCCCTAGACGTGCGAACAGTTCGGAGAATTCATGCTGTCGAAAGAAAAAGAACAGCAATAGCGCGACCCCGAACGAACCGACGATTTCCGCATAGACCCCCAGGGAAATTAGGACCTTAAATACCGTAACGTGAACCAGATTGAGGACGGTGCAGATCAGCATGAACACCGCGCCCCAGATCACGAGTGTGACTCCTGTCCCACCACCTGACCCGAAAAAAATCGCCAACCAGATACCGCCGGTGTAAGCGGTTGTGGTGAGCATCGCGATCGTGGAGCTGACGTAGATGGCCCCGGCGTACGTGCCGGTCACATTGCCTCCAAGCTGTCTCGCCCATTTATAAGCCCCACCCGCGATCGGAATCTGGGAAGACAGTTCCGCGTACACGGTCGCCACCAACAGCTGCATCACCAGACAGAGGGCCAACGCTGGGAACCAACCACCGCCTGCGACCACCGCCTGGACGCCGATAATGGCGTACAGTCCGGCAACCGGTGAGACAGTTGCGAACCCGATGGTGAGGCTGTTCCAGAGACTGAGGCTGCGATTGAGGGTCTCGGGAGGACTTGTAGCGGAAGCAGGAACAACCGTATCCGGAGCTTCTTTCATTAACATGACAGACCCCTCTGACGTGGCAGCAGGTCTGACTGATCCGGTACGGAGAGAACTATAGGGTGAAGATGCATAACGAAGCCTCCTGTGGGAAAGGTTAAATTCCCAAAAGGCCATGTACCTCAGTACATGATCTCCCGGGCTTTTATCCCTCCGTGGAGCCTCATTATGCGAGGCCGGAAACTCTTGGACCAGACACTCCCACTAAAGGCAGCCGGAACCCTAGTTTCCCTTTTGGAACGATCTTGTCAGGATCCTATTGTCTTGCCATGCCAAAGTCAAGCTTGTAAAAGCACAGGGTATCCTCGACTGTACGTCCGTTGCGGATCGTACCGCCCCTTGCACCGCACGTTATTCATATGTTGGGTTTGAGCGCATTTCCGATGTACTGCACATAGTGCCGCATCGAATGATCCTTCAACCCATCGCTTCCCGATCGGAGAAAATCCTCCATCCGTCCGTTGACCCGCTCAAGAAATCGATCCCAGAAGCTGATGTCCGTCTGAATCTTCCCAGCTGTATCGATATACCGAACTTCTCCACTGTGGGCATAGCCGAAGGCACGCGGCGCCACACGGGTGACGGTGTCATTGTTGTTGACGAACCGGAAGTACTGTCCAGCCAGGCGGCGCGCACATTCGGTCGCGAAGGTCTCATCGCCCACGCGAGGCTGACCAAAGGTATACAGACCGTTCACCGTATGGCCTTCTACCAGCAAGTGTGCGGCAGCCACGACGGCCAACGCCCCACCCAGGCTATGGCCCGTGCACCAGAGCGACTGCGGTCGGCTCCTGTCCCGTAATCGTTTAATCGTGTTGAGCAGATCATCCTTCACAAGTTCAAACGCGTGCAGGAATCCTCGATGCACCTGCCCGAAGGGGCCACGCACTTTATGAAACTGCGCATCAGCCAACAAATCTTGCAAGTGCGATGGTTCGGTCCCTCGGAATGCCACGATGATGAGGTGGTCATTCGCGGCGACATAGCCCTCTGTGTCTCTGCGGCTCAGAAATTCGAAGTTCTTCAAACCGAGTTCGGCAACTGCCGGTTGAATGGTGTGCTTTTCCTGATAGGCGATGTTGGCTGCCTCTGCCAACCAATAGGCGTTGTTGAGACTGTAGGCTGTGGCCTGTGATTCAAAGTGGACGTTTGAGAGTGTGGTTGTCATGTCCGGTACTCCTCATGAGCGGTCAACGTTGGTTAGCTATACCTGTGGCTTGATCGTAGCTGCGTTCAGATGTAATACTTCAGCAAACCTCGTGCCTCTGACCCCGTCACCTGAATGAACCGATCGAAAAGGGGTTTCGATGACCGATCTCAGAAAGTCGGGAAGGTAATGGATCGAAAAGGATACAGGGAAAGAATCGAAATGGATACGCCGCTCGGAAACGGTCTATCAGTTTAGGGACATCACCACTCTACAGAGGGCGGAACAGGAATGATGCGGGGCTCGGCCTGCGCCCTTTCAAACCGCGAGGTCACCGGCAAAAGAAGTGACAGTATTCGACGGGGCTGGGCGGGGCACTGAGTGCCATACTAATGGCATCGCTCTCGTAGCCGATCGTTTCTAAGTCTTTTTGCGCCCGGGCAAGTTCTTCTTCGGTCAGGTAGGCCACAGTGTCAGGAACGCCATTGTCTTTCAGGGAGCGCAGAATGGTATTCGACGTCTCTCTTTCTTCAGGCGGCGTGTTGGCGTTGAGGGGGAAATCTATCCGGCGACGATAGGAACTTTCGAACGTCTCGTTCAACGCTTTGATGGTCTTCAGGACGAGTCTGTCCTGTTCCCAGGGCTGGAGCTTTGGCCCTGCGGTCGAGTGGGTCGCCAACAGGTCCATGAGCGTGATCACGTTCGTATTCAACGACCGCCCGACGAATTCCCGCTGCGACTCGACCGTCGTCTGCTTCAGCCCCAGCTGCTTGGCCACGGCCTGAATCAATGCAAAGTTGACCATGAAGCTGTATTGGCCTCCAAACTGGCCGTAACAGGGTTTCTCGGGATCGTTCAAAACCTTCATGTCGGCCGTCCCGGCATCGAAGGCACTGAACCCGATTGCGTCGGGAGCCAGGAGACGCTTCGCTTCTTTCAACGTTGCGAAGGCACCGACGTTCACCGGCACTAAGACATCTTGGTCGATGGACTGCAGAAATTCCGCAATCGTTTTCCGATAGGACACGTCTTTCCATTCAATTGTGCGGTATTCTCTTTCCCAGACCAATCCATCGAGAAAGGGAGGGAAAGTCTTGAGCGTGGCAAGATTCTTCTCCTGAAACGCCCGGACGAACGCCGACCAATCCTGAATCGTGGCATGGAGCGATTCGCTGAGGTTGGGACGGAGATATTCTTCTTCGACTTCGCCCCCATGTTTCACCAACAATTTCGTCGGAAGATCGTTCCACAGCTCATTACAGAAGATTCGATCGATGGTCGCCTCGGCCACGCCGGCCACATGTTCGATCGAACCGCAATGGCTGTCCACACGATCCCGATGAACCGCCAGATCCGGATGTGCCAAAGCCCTGTCCAACACCAGCTGTTCCCAGTCGACCATAACGTACCGAACCCGTCGATAAATCGTGTTCTGCCTATCGAGGGTCTTGAGATGGCTGAGGAAACAGACGGCGAGATTCCCGTTCCCGGGCCCAAGCTCCAGAATCGTGAGGCGAGACTCGCTGGACAAGCGTGACTGGCGGGACAATTCCGAGGAGCCCGTCGAAGCCGTCTCGCCTTTCCCGCGTTTCACGCCCGTCTCGCGCTTCGTGACACGCTCGAAATAATCGGCCGCCAGCGCATGGGCGAGACGGAAGTCCGCGGACGCAAAGGTCTGGTAATAGGATCGAAGGTTGTCTCCCCGCAGCCCATAGAAGAGCTGGTTGAGATGAGCCTGCCACTGATCAAGCGGCTTGTATTCACCGATCAGCTGTGGAAGGGCGTCCGCATCTTGCAGCATACTCTCACAATCACTGGTAATGGATTGGCGAATAGACCATGGTGGGCGAAATCCTAGCAGAAGCCCGGAAAACGCCGCAATGGGCAACTTGCCCGATCGTTTGCCATGGTTTGATGGTTTATTGACAGGGTCGCCTCAAGAGGTGTAGCAGACAGTCATGATGAACAAGGTTCTCCGTCTGGCAACTGTGATAACTGGGGCTTTCCTGTGGTATCACACTGCTGTAGCTGAAGATCTGCCCCTCACCGAAGACGTACCGATCTCCGAGTTCCAAAACCGGACAGAGGACACGAGGGCTTACGATTTCGATGCGCCCCCGCAGGGCATGTTTCGTTCCATCGCTTTGGCGGAAGATTTTGAGGAGCGGCTTGGATTTCAGCGCACGCACGAAATCGTGCCGGTCAAACCCACCGAACGGTTCGCTCCGGACACTCCGGCTATTTTTATCGTGTTCTCGCTCCATCAACACTATCAAGGCTTCAAGGTCTTCGCCCGTTGCAGGCCCGAGAAAGTAGCAGACGTCGTACCCGAGACCATCGTCAGCGAAGACGCCATGCACATCGCCTTGGAAGATGACAGCGGCTACCTCAAACTGTCTCCTCCAAAGGGTGGTTGGAAGCCTGGTCAATATAAAATCGAGATTCACGTGGGCGAGCAAGTCAACGAGACGAGTTTGATGGGCACGATGCGTTTCACCATCGTGGCATCCGGCAAGTAGTTCTGCCTGCTCGTCAAGAACCTGGGGCGAGCGATCGATCTCCTGATCGAGGCTCCATGGCTAGAGCAATCATGCCGGCCGGTCCCTGTAGAATGGCAGCGGAGAAACCCTCACCTGGCAGAGTTATTCGAACGAACGATATAATGGCTTCTCTTTCGCGAGTGAGAGAGCCTCCCCATGGTTTCCATGATTGTGCCCATGTTTTGTCCGGCTATGGAACGGCTCCGGAGGGTGAAGTCCAGGTCGCGTGCTTCAGCGCCGGCTTCCAGCGTCGCGAGCCGTGGATGTTTGTCTTCTTCGTCCTGCTGCAATTTCACGTAGGCATCCGCATGACACCCATCACCCAGGCACGGACGGGAATGTTCGATCCGTTGAAGGCCATGATCGCTATTCGCCGAGGGGCTGCAATGAACGTGGACCTAAACGACGGCTGGGATTATTGGCCGGTCATGGGTGAGCAGGTCGAGGAGCTCCGGCATCGGTACAACATCCTGCCGGTTGAGGCCTTCCTGCCTGCAAAGCATGAGACGATTGCGGCCGTGGCCTAAACGAAACCCTGTGATCCCTCTCATGGATGAAAGGTTCAGCAGCGCCAGCGTCAAAGGGTGACGATTGTCCGCCATTCGGCTGGTTTGGTTGGTGGCATTGTCCCCACGGCCTTTCACCGAATTCACAATTCTTCTTGTTGTTTGACCCTCTCTTCACCTTCCGTTAGAATGCGCCGTTTCATATTGTAACCTTTGGCTGTCCTTGGAGTTTTTGCGTACCATGACGCCGTCATCTAGTTTGTGGGCTTCTGTCATCATCCCCATCAAGGATGAACGAGAGAACCTGTCTCCTCTCATGGCAAGCCTGCTGAAAGTTATGGATTCGCACGAACGGTCACGCTCCCACCCTTACGAAATCCTCTTTGTAGACGATGGCAGCAGCGACGGCAGCAGCGACGAGCTGGACCGATTGGCACGCGAGCATTCCAACGTGCGGGTCTTCCACTTCGACCGAAATTACGGCAAGACCTGCGCGCTTGAAGCCGGCTTTCATCAATCTTCGGGCGAGATCATCATCCAGATCGACGGCGATCTCCAGCAAGACACCGAAGATATTTTGAAGCTGCTCCCCTATACAGCGTCGCACGACGTGGTTTGTGGGTGGAGGCAGCAGCGGCAAGACGGCCTCGTGAGGAAATTCTCCTCATTAATCGCCAACCGCATACGGAACATCTTTACGCATGACGGCATACACGACACAGCATGCCCGCTCAAGATTTTCCGACGGCCTGTACTGGAGCGTATCCGACTCTTTGAGGGGATGCATCGCTTCTTTCCCGCTCTGGCTTTGATGCATGGATTTACCGTGACGGAGGTGCCGGTCAGGCATTATCCACGCATCCATGGACTGTCCAAGTACGGGATGGGCAACCGCCTGTTCAAATCACTCTATGATCTGATCGCGGTTCGATGGATGCAGGATCGCGTGTTGCTCTACAAATTCCGTGACGAGTGACATGAGTTGATTCGTTTCAGATGGTCCCCTGCACAATACCAGACGTGATGACACCTTCCTCCCGACCACCTCATGAGTACTGAGACAATCTGGATTGGTATCGGTTTCTTCGGCCAAGGACTTTTTTTCGGTCGTTGGTTGATTCAGTGGATCGCATCCGAGCGGAGCGCCGAAAGCCGTGTGCCCATTGCCTTTTGGTACATGAGTCTCATCGGAGGGCTGATCACGCTCAGCTACGCGATCTATCGAATGGACCCTGTGTTTATTTCAGGACAAGGCCTCGGAACGGTCGTGTATCTGCGCAATCTGATCCTCATTCACCGCTCGGATCAAACCAAAAACCAAGCTCGGCCGGCAGCATGAGCGCCTGGGAAACCAACGGCCATACCAAGCTTTCCACCACGCGCGAGCAACGGCCAGATCCGGGCATGGAACGCACTTCCCCTCAATCAATACAACTGCTGCTCCTTCTGCTTCTGTCCTGCCTGCTTTTCTTCCTGAATCTCGGCAGCATGGGCCTGACAGATCGCGACGAGGGCCGCAATGCTGAAGCTGGGCGAGAAATGTTCGCCTCCGGCGATCTGGTTACCCCGACCTTTAATGGTGAGCTGCGCGTCGCCAAACCGGTTTTCGTGTATTGGCTGATGACGCTGTCGTACCATCTGTTCGGCGTGAACGAGTTTGCGGCACGTGCACCCTCCGCCCTGTTCGGGGTGGCATTGATCCTGATGCACTACCTGTTTCTTTCCCGGCTGCGCGGCTCGACTGCTGGGCTGTTCGGCGCTTTGATGTTGTTGCTGAACATCGAGATCCTAGCGCTGGGACGCATGGCGATCACCGATAGCGTCTTGATCTTTTTTACCACCCTGTCGCTCTACGGATTTTGGCTCGGGATCCACGAACAAGGCCGAGGGCGACATTGGATCTGGGCATTTTATGCCGGCATGGCCTTGGCGACCTTAACGAAAGGGCCGGTAGGATTCGCCGTTCCCCTGGTCACGGCTCTCTTGTACCTCGCTGCTGGCCGACAGTGGTTGGTGTTTTGGGAGAGAGGCGCACCCATCGCCGGCACGTTGCTCTTCCTGATCCTCGCAGGTCCCTGGTATGCAACCATGTTCCTGATCCATGGGGATGCCTACTCCTCTCAAGCGAAGGTCCATACGGTGGGGCGATTCCTCGCTCCAATGGAGGGACATGGAGGCGGATGGTGGTTCTATTTCCCGGTCCTGCTGCTTGGTTTTTACCCTTGGAGCGCCTTCCTACCGGTAGGGTTGTTTCAAGCCTATCGGAGCTGGCGGGCATCTCGCGCGATGGTGAGCCATCAAGGCGAATCACATGAATCGTGGCAGCCATCAGGTTCCGGCGATGAGTTGGAATGGTTCGCGGGATTGTGGATCATCGGGGTGTTCATCTTTTTTAGTCTTTCATCCACTCGCCTCCCCCACTATATCGGTCCCTTGTTTCCGGCCTGTGCGCTCTTGGCTGCTTCGTATTGGGCTCGGGGGTTAACAGATTCTTCGACACGGGGCCTACGCGGGTCGATCCACTTCATGATGGGGATCGGCTATCTCGTAGCGATCGGGCTCGCAAGCGCCTCTTCTCTGTTCAGCAAATTCTCCGGGAAGATGGTCAAAGAATTTCCGCTTGCCCCTCAATTCGATCTGGGCATCGGTCCTTACGTCGGCGCAGCGATCGTCGTAGTCTCGATGGGGCTGATCGGGTATTTCGGGTTGAACGACAACAGACGCGGCATCGCCTTCGGGGTGGCCGGCGGTGCGCTGGCGAGTGTGTTTCTTGTCGCTATTCTGACGGTCATTCCAGGATTCAACCGATACGCGATCGCGCCACCGCAAGAGTTGGCCTACGCAGCGGGGTTGAACCTGAATCCGACCGATCAACTGATCGCGTTCAGTTCGACCAGACCGTCCATCGCCTTCTACGCGAGGCGAACGGTGAACTTTATCCCAGCCGGAGAAATCGACCGGTTGCGTACGGCTCTGGGCAAACCAGGCCGGACGATGATCCTCCTACCGGAATACTCTCAAGATGCCCTGCCGAAGGAAGCCGCTGACTTTCAGCCGATTCTCAAGCGATACGGCTACGTCTTGTTGGGCAATCAACAGATGGTCACCGTACCTCAGGGTCCAGACGTTGTTTCACCAAACACACCCAAGACTCCTGGACCGTAGCGTTACCTACGTCTTCTTTCACCCCCAGATAAGTGACGCAACTCGGCCAGTTTGCTTTAACTCTTCCGCTTCACCATCATTCTTGACTACGGCAGCACAATAGGAGTACTAACAAATCGCTTCCCTCGATCTTGTCGGACGTCCCGATTACTGATCAACCGAGGGTGTCACCTTTAGTCGTGGGTGGAGGATGTCAGCAAGGCCCCGGGTAAGTTACCTGATTGCGCTCCTCGCGACAGTCGTGGCCGTCGCCGTCCGACACCTGCTCGACTACTTCCTCGGCACACAGTTCAACTTCTTGCTGCCGTTGATCGTCGCGGTCATGGTGGCGGCGTGGCACGGCGGCCTTTGGTGCGGCCTCTTCGCGACGCTCCTCAACATGGTCGTCAGCGTCGCCTTCGCTGTGAATACGGACGACGGCCTACTCATCATGCCAAGCGAATGGGAGCGAATCAGTCTGTTTGCCGGGGTCGGCATCATCATCAGCTCGCTCAGCGAGTCGCTGCATCAGCAACGGCATATGGCCGAAGTCGCGGCAGCGGAGGCCGCCCGGCGATGGACGGAGCTCAAAGTGGAGGTCGTCGAGCGCCAGGAGGCAGAAAGCAAGGCCCGTCAGTGGGAGTCTGTATTCAACAAGGCGAGTTGGGCGGTGGCCGTGACCGACCCCGTTGACGACAGATTCAAGGCCGTGAACCCCGCCTTTGCCGCCATGCACTGCTTCACCATCGAGGATTTGCTGGGCAGGTCGCTGGCCGATGTGTGCGCCCCGCAGGGCCGCGCGGAGTTGCTGACGCACCTCCAGACCGCTCACCAGAGGACCGACTATGTGTACGAGTCGCTTCACGTCCGAAGGGACGGCACCCGCTTTCCCTGCGTGACTCATATGACAGCCTTGAAAGACGCCCATGGGAAGACTCAGCTTTATGCCGCCACCTTCGAGGACATCACCGAGCGCAAGCAGAACGAGTCGCGGTTGAGGGCTTCGCTGAAAGAGAAGGAGATCCTCCTCAAGGAAATCCATCACCGCGTCAAGAACAACTTACAGATTATCTCTAGCCTGCTCGACCTCCAATCCGACCACACGCAGGACCGGCAGGCACAGGAAATGTTCAAGGAGAGCCAAGGGCGCGTGCGGTCGATGGCGCTGATCCACGAACGGCTTTACCGCTCACGGGACTTGGCCCGCGTGCCCGTCACCGAGTACGTCGAGCAACTCGCCCACGACCTCTACCGCGCCTACAAGGTGTCGGATAACGACATCGTGCTGCATGTCGAGGCTGTCATGCCGCCGCTGCCTCTTGACATGGCCATCCCCTGCGGGTTGCTCCTGAACGAACTTCTCTCGAACTGCCTCAAGCACGGTTTCAAGGATGCCGAGCAGGGCTGGATCAGGGTGACGTGGCGCGGCGACGGTCCGAGCAACGTCTTGACCGTGGCCGACAACGGGGCGGGGTTTCCAACAGGCCTCACTTTCGGCAACGCCACGTCCTTTGGGTTGCAGTTGGTGAATACCCTCGTTGAGCAACTGGAGGGCAAGATCGAACTGGTACATAATAGGGGAACGGTGGTTACCATCACCTTCCCCGGTTCCGATAGATCGCAGGAGGAGCCCACATGACCACGACCAGCATTCTCGTCGTCGAGGACGAGCGGATTATCGCGAAGAGCATCGAAAAGCGCCTCAAGGGGTTGGGCTATGAGGTAACTGGTCTGGCTTCGACCGGGGAAGAAGCCATCCGACAGGCGACGCAGGGGCGGCCCGACCTGATCCTCATGGACATCCAACTCGGCTCCGGCATGGACGGCGTAGAGGCGGCGAACCTGATCCGTACCAGGTTGGGCACTCCGATTGTGTTCCTGACGGCCCACTCCGACGAAGCCACCCTCCAGCGGGCCAAGGTCACGGAGCCCTCCGGCTTCATCCTTAAGCCCTACGAGGATAGGGACATCCAAACAGCCGTCGAGATCGGGCTGTACAAGTCCATGATGGACCGTCGGCTGCGGGAAAACGAGCAATGGCTTGAGGGCATACTCACCAGCATCGGCGACGGGGTGATTGCGACGGATGAGGGCGGGCGGGTGCGGTTCATGAACCCAGTGGCCGAGCGACTGACTGAGTGGACAGAGGCCGACGCCCTGGGTAGAGAGGTGCTTGAGATTTTCCAGATCGTTGAGGAACAGACCCGTCAGCCCGTCCCGAACCCGGTTCTGGTCGCACTGGCAACGGGCTCTCCCGCTAATCTCTCCCAGAATACCATTCTGATCGGCAGGGCCGGGACGGAATTCCTCCTCGACGACATTGCGGCTCCCATCCGGAACGTGAACGGCAGAGTCGAGGGGGCGGTGCTGGTGTTCCGGGACGTCACGGAACGCCGCCGACTGGAAGAGCATCTGCGGCAGGCGCAGAAGATGGAGGCCATCGGGCGGCTGGCGGGCGGCATCGCTCACGACTTCAACAACATCATGGCCGTTGTCATGTGGTTCGGCGAACTATTGCTCGCCGGCACCCAGCGCGCCAAACAGAGACAAGAACTGGCACGGAACATCCTCGAGGTCGGGAAGCAGGGCGCTATGCTCACCCGGCAGATCATGGCGTTCAGCCGTAAGCAACTCCTCATGCCATTTGCGCTGAGCCTGAACACCGTCCTGCGGGATATGGGGCCGATGGTGAAGAGCCTCATCGGGAGCGGTATCGAGCTCGTGGTCGAGCTGGCTCCGGACCTCGCCCTCATCAAAGCCGACCCGTCGCAAATAGGGCAGGTGGTCTTGAACTTGGCGGCGAACGCCCATGACGCCATGCCGAAAGGCGGGCGGCTGGTCGTTACCACAGCGAACGTCGAGTTGACGAGCCAGCAGCATCCCGACGTGACACCGGGTCGATATGTCCTGCTGTCGGTGCACGACAGCGGAAGCGGCATGTCTGAAGATGTGCTGTCTCACATCTTCGAGCCGTTTTTCACGACGAAAGATGCCGGCAAAGGAACCGGCCTCGGCCTCGCCACGGTATATGGGGTCGTCAAACAGAGCAGGGGCCACATCGCCGTGTCGAGCAAGGTGGGACAGGGAACCACGTTCCGGGTGTACCTGCCGGTGGTCAAGGAAGCACCGACCAAGCCGAGCAGTCCGAGTATCCAGCCGGCGACAAAGGGCCACGAAACGATCCTGATCGTCGAGGACCATGACACGGTCAGGAACATGATCGTCATGCTCCTCCAGCAGCACGGCTATACCGTGCTGGAGGCGTCGAACGGATCGGAAGGGCTGGCGGTGGCCGAGAACCACCGGGGACCGATCCATCTGGTGATCACAGACTTGGTGATGCCGAAGTTGGCCGGGCGGGAGATGGCCGATCGGCTGACGGCGCTCAAGCCTGGGCTACGGGTGCTGTTTATGTCGGGATACACCGAGGACGTGGTGATTCAGCAGGGTGTGGAATCATCCACGGTGGACCTCCTGCACAAGCCGTTCGACATCGCAGCCCTGACGCAGAAGATGCGGGAGATACTGGACCGGGACTAGATCGGGCGCAAGGCGTAATGGTTACTATGGTCACTGAAGGGGCAGAACTCCTCGTGCATCAACGAGAATCAAAATGGCAATGGCCAAGCCCGCAATGAGAGCACTTTCCCGTATCATGGACCATCCAGGAGATTTTTCGGCGTAGTCCCCGTTCCGACCTATCGCGTCGAGCCAAGCCGCCATGCAGGCGAATCCAACCGACGAGAGGACGAGAGGTGAGGTCGTCATGGCGGCCAGGCCGTACGCGATCAACAGCATCGAGGTATTCAAGTGCCGGCTCCCGCCTGTTCCTCCTCGACGAACCCATTGAGGTCGTCGAAGCCATAAGCCACCCGCTACCGCCCCAGCCCCTAGCGTCAAGAAGAGGATACCCACCGCTCCGCTCTCCATTTGACGGGATAGGACCCAGAGCGAGCCAAACAGTGCCGACGCTCCCATCGCAGCATGTCGTAGCCCATCCTGGATTGAAGTGCGCCACTGTCTTAATGGAGCCGTAGCGATGAAGCCGCTGAGGATGCCGAGCACCGCCCCTCCGACAACATCAGTCAGGAAATGCGACCCTCGAAGGATACGACTGAGCGCGACGAACAGTGCGATCGCGATACAGAGCGGTCCGAAAAAAGGAAATTGTTTAGCCAGCACCGTGGCGACGGCAAAACTCGCCGTGCTATGTCCCGATGGAAATGAGTCCAACCCCGATACCAAGGAAGGAGTTATCTGCCAGTCTCCTGAGTGGACGAACTTCGGTCGGGGCCTTCCGATGAGATGTTTCAGTCCGTTGGCGAGTAATGCGGCGATGCCATGAGCGATCAGCGACTGAATGGCAACTAGCCTGATCGTCGGCTTTTCAAAAGCCCATGCCCCAAGGAGCAGTAGGATGCTTAAGGATGCCAGCCGCCATCCTTCGCCGATCCAGTCTCCCGTATCGCTGGTGAACGCCATCCACGGGACAATGAGTTGATCCCAGGGGAGATGAATGGTCACCGAACGCACGTACTTGGTGATCGGCAGATCAAACTGAGCCACGCCGATAAGGCTGATGGTCAATGCGACGCAGGAACAACTGACTGCGGCGATCGAGGTAAGCTTATTCCGGGATGACTGTGACGGGGCACTCATCAAGCCACGATCTATAGCAAGGCTCCCTGGAGTTCCGGAGCTGACCACCAATCGTTCATCACCGATTACCGTGCCCTACGGCACCCAGTCAGCCAGGAACACGTTGAATTCTCCAGGCTCCTTTGCATTTCGATCCGATACCCAGACGAGACGCTTACCGTCCGGGGAAAACATGGGGAAGCTGTTAAAGTGTCCATCCATCGTGAGACGTTCCAATCCGGTTCCGTCATCACGCACGAGATACAGATGGAAACTGGGGCGTCCTCCGTCCCCTCTCGTTTCTATGTTGGAGGAGAAGATGATGCGTGTGCCGTCGGGATGAAAATACGGAGAAAAGTTCGACGCGCCGGTCGTTGTGACCTGTTTCTTGTTTGACCCATCGGCATTCATGACAAAAAGTTCAAGCTGACCAGGCTCGACCAGACGTTGTGCCAACAACTCCTTGTATTTGGCCACTTCGGATGGATCGGTCGGATGGGCCGCCCGATAGACGATTCTCTTGCTGTCCGGTGAAAAGAACGCTCCGCCGTCGTATCCGACATCGTCCGTCAGGCGACGCACGTTCGAGCCGTCCAGATTCATCCTGTACAGATCAAGATCCCCATCCTTCACGGATGTCCAGACAATGGTCTTCCCATCAGGCGAGATCGTCGCCTCCGCGTCATAGCCCGGCGACACCGTCAGCCTCCGCATGTCCTGTCCGTCGAGATTCGCAGAGTAGACATCGTAATCGTCGAGCGCCCATCGATAGGTGCCATCCCGTTTTGGTTTTGGCGGACAATCGGACCCGGCCGCCTGTGTGGAGGAGTAGAGCACCCGGCTGTCACCGGGAAAAAAATAGCCGCACGTCGTTGCGCCTTGTCCGGTACTCACCAAGCGCACGGTTCCGCTTTCCACATCCATCACATACATTTGATAGCAGCCCAGGCCTGACTCGGCCGGTTGGCCGGTGGAGGCCGACGAATCTTTCAGCCAGTTGTTCGTCGATTGCAAAATCAACTTGGTCCCGTTGAAGGAAAAATAGGCCTCCGCGTTCTGGCGACCAAAGGTCAGCTGACGGATATTGGCGAGATGCCGTTCCATAGAACGCGCCGACGCCTCTGTCTCCTGCGGCTGAACAGCTGCCAGGGCAAAGGGGGAAATACTCACCAAGGCACAGACCCCCCAGAGCCAAATTTCCGCGGTCTTACGGCCTTGCATCAATCCTGACCTCCTTCACATCCGACGTCCCCTGCCACACTTCGCGTTTCGTCACGGATCCGTCCTCAAAGACGACGATACTATGCCACCCATAATAAAACAGGAACCGCGAAACTTTTTCGACTGCGCCTGAAGTCACACCATACAGAACTGTGATGACGCTGTCCGGCACATTCGCCCGATGGCAAGACAAGAGCACGGCCATCTTCGGCCCATCATACCTCTGACCATCGATCTGGAAACCTCCCTCTCCGAGTACAACTCGGTCATCACATGATTCCCGCACCGCGGACTGAATAGCCTGTCGCTCGTCGGCTTCCGCCAATATCAGGATCGATCCATCGTGGGGGAGGGAATGCTCTTTGAGAGAGATCACCGTCGTTTTATGCGATCCCGTTTGTTCGTGATCAATGATACGAGACACAACCTGCTGCAACGGTGAAGCAGGGTCGGAAAACGCCCGCACCACTGTCCTCTGTTGATCCGTCACATAGCCGTTCAGCATGGGAGTCAGCTGACGTCTCGTCAGCCGACGAAAAGCCATCAGATCAGGATCAAGCTCCACCAGTAGCGGCTGATCGGGAAGGACGAATTCCTCAACGCTCGTTTGCGAGAGTCCAAGTACGATCGGCTTGATGGCCGTCGATTCTTTCATCATGATGCGGATGGGGATCGCCATCCGAAACGACTTCCCAGCCTGCTCCACCTGAACCGTCAATCGCCAAGCTGCTCTGCTATCCTCTCCTTTCACACGGCGGGCGTGGACATCGCCCAAGGATAATAGAGGGGCGCCTGGCTGTTCGACCCACTGCTCGAAAAACCATCGCAAATCCTGCCCGCTTTCTCGAGAAAAGACTTCTTCGATCGATTTCCAGTCCGCCGGCTGATTGCGATAGGCGCTGACGAAGGCCTTCAAGCCTCGCCAGAATGACTTGTCTCCGATTTCTTGGCGAAGGAGGTGAAACACGAAGGCCGATTTCTGATATCCGATGGCATTGTCCTTCTCGTCGTGTTTTCTGAGGAACTGCGCCACTGCATAATCTTCGTCCGGTTTCACATAGAGATTGTACCCTTGAAGCATCATTCGTCTTTGCTCAAAAGCCTGTCGGGTGTCCTGAACCAACTCGTGCCAATAGTAATTTGCCAGGTAGGTCGTCAATCCTTCGACCCAGTTGCCGTGATCATCGCGATTGAACACCGAATTGCCGATCCAGGAATGGACGATCTCATGACCCAACGCATAGGGTTGCACGTAGTGCCGCTTGATGCTCCCGCTACCGAGGAGAGTGAACGAAGGCAGACCAAGACCGCTCGGAAAAAAATTCTCGACTACCGCAAATTTCTCAAACGGATAGTCCCCCAATATCTTGACATACGCGTCGAGGTATCTTGCCGCCGCATCCAAATACTCATCGGCCAAACCGGCATTGTCGGGAAAGAAATAGGTCTGGAGCTCAACCCGTTGTCCTGTCGGACCTTTCCATTCTCTCAATTTGGCCACAAACTTATTGGCGACGAGGGTGAACGCTTCTGACCCGTCCTGAAGGACCCAGGTCGAGGAGACCTTTCCTGCATTCGTCGTCTCCGTTTCCTTCCGCCCCGATGCGATCGCGGTCCATTCCTGCGGAATCTGAGCAGTCACTCGATAGGTACTGAGTGAGCCGGCGACGTCGGGGTACCATAGGCTTTCACCGCTCAGGTACACGCCCTCCAAGCCGATGTGTCCCGCTGTTTCGCTGGGGGTGACGAACCGCAAGTGACGTGGTTCCTTAGGCGGCTCATTAATCTGGCCGCGATAGCGTATGACCAATATGACCCTCCGGCCACGCTCTGTTGGAAGGGAGACTGTGATGCGCTGAACCGTGGTCTCAGCAGGACGCAGGCTCGTGAATGGGACGACGCCGCCCCCGTTTCGTTGCCCGCCCGAGATCGGGTGCGTTCGCGAGGCGATGGACTCGACATGCAGCGTAGGCGCAAGTGTGAACGTGACCGACGTGACCTGTGGATCAACCTCCAGCTCGATCTGATCACTCGCCGTCAATTCGTGCGCAGCGGGATTCAGCTCGACAGAGAGGTCATGGTGAACGAGTGTGAAACTTTCATTGGATGGTGAGGCCAAAGCGTCCCGAATCGGGACGACGGAGATCACTAGAAGATTAATGAGACAAGATTGAAGAGCCAATTTCCCGATAGACATCAGGAAACTTTTTAACACTCGCGGCAGACGAGTACAAGCTGGATCGCGGTCAAGAGTCGTTCAAGGTCGACCGGTTTTATAAGAATCTCCTGAGGCCCTAGACTCCACGCTTCTTGAAGCAATTCCTCATTGTGACTTCCGGTCATGATGATGACACCACCCGAATAACCCTTGTCACGCAGAGCGCGAAGAACTTCGATCCCGGGCATTCCGGGCATGATCAGGTCGAGCACAATCGCATCGGGCGACATATCTTCGACTATCCGCAGAGCCTCATGACCATCTTTGACACCAACGACTCGATAACCGCGCAGACCGAGAAAACGAACCAAGAGGTCGCACAGGAGAGGTTCGTCATCGATTATCAAGACGGATTCATCGATCTGCTCGGTGACATTCCCGTTACCAAGGAAGGGCTGCGCGGTCGTTGGCGGCACAGGTAGCTTTGAGAGTCGGCTGACGGCTTCGACGAGGATGTCCAGCGACAATCCTTTTCTGATAAAATCCGTTGCTCGTAGAGCGCGTGCTTGATTCTCCTGAATTTCGGTTGCTCCTCCGCCCAGGATAATCACCGGCGCATGGGGGTCGATAGCCCGGATTTCCTTCAAAACAGTTAATCCGTCCATCTCGGGCATCCGAAGATCCAGCAGGGTGACTCGGGGATTGTGTGCACGAAAGAGATCAAGACCTTCTCGTCCACTGGTCGTCGAAATGACGTGGCATCCTTGGCGGGTAAATACACTTTGCAGTAGATCGCAATTCATCTGATCATCATCCACTATCAAGACTTTGATCATAGCTGCCAACCCTTCCTCAACCTGAAAACCCGCACTCTAGGAAAAAAGAATAGCACGAGACCGTGAACGATGCGAAGACAATGCGTGCTTTATGAGCGGGAAGTCGGCTGTCCGAACAGAGCCGCGACGAACGCCTCAGCATTGAAGTCCTGGAGGTCCTCGGCTCCTTCTCCCACACCGATGAGGCGTAAGGGAAGCTTCAATTCTTCGGCAATCGCGACGACGATACCCCCTCGTGCGGTCCCATCAAGCTTTGTCAGAGCAAGTCCAGTGATCCCCACTGCATCGTGAAATTGACGGGCCTGCGCCAGTGCGTTCTGTCCGACCGTGGCATCCAAGACCAGCAACACTTCATGTGGCGCACCGGGTAACTCCTGGGCGATCACCCGTTTGACTTTCCGCAGCTCGTCCATCAGATTAAACTTGGTGTGCAAGCGGCCCGCGGTATCGACTAGAACCATGTCCACCATCCTGGCTTTGGCTGCAACGATGCCGTCGAACGCCACGGCAGCCGGATCGGCGCCGTGCCGTTGACGAATCACTTCCGCTCCGATCCGATCCCCCCAAACTTGAAGTTGTTCAATGGCGGCTGCACGAAAGGTATCTCCTGCGACGAGAAGAGATCGTCGTCCAGCCTGACTCACTCGCTGTGCGATTTTGGCGATGGTGGTTGTTTTTCCTACGCCGTTGACTCCGACGACAAGGGCGACAAACGGTTTGGGGCTTTCATTGACCAGCTGATCGATTGTAGGGCCTGACACGGTTTGTAGAATACTATAGAGCGACCGACTTAAGACATTCTGAAGCCCTTCCGAAGTTTTTGCGTCCGCCCCGCGCGTCTCTTCCCGGACCCGCTGCATCAAACGATCGACAGCGCAGACGCCGAGGTCTGCAGCGAGCAAGGCCGCCTCCAGATCTTCAAGCAGTTCCTCGTCCGGTGTACGCCCGAGGAATTGATCCAGGGATTGCCGCACGACGTTGCGTGTTCTACCTAGCCCTTCGCTCAGCCGTTGAAACCATCCCATCGTCAACGACCTCTTGTTGCCCGTCCAGCGCGATAGATGACCATGCGAGGGACAGGAGAAATCAGATGAATCAGGGCTCGTTCTCGACGCGACATTCTAGCCGCTTCTCGTGGATTACCTTCATGATCGTACCCGCAGAGATGGAGCACTCCATGCACCAACAGCATGGCCAGCTCATTGTCGATCGATCGTCCGGCTTCTTTCGCTTGGCGAAAGGCGGTCGGTAACGAAATCACGACGTCACCAAGCATCTGGGTTGGAGGACCCGCACCTCGCGGCATAACGGCTTTGCGGATAGGGAAAGCCAATACATCAGTAGTTCGATCCTTCTTGCGGTATTCACGGTTCAGCCGTCGCATACGTCCGTCTCCAATCAATTCCAGACTCAGTTCCGATCGAGACTCTCCGACTGCCGATAAGACACGTTCAACTAGATAGGCCAGCGTTGTTTGTCGGACGACCGGCCGCGTGAGACGTACGCGAAGATAAACCGCCATCAATGAGAACTGCCGGATAGATCGGGCGGCGACGAGCCGGCAGCGGACGATTTGCGTGGGTTGGATGATGGGCGCTGGTGGGAGGCGACCTGCCCTCGAGCATGTCGAGAATCACTGCTATTGACGGGCTGATGACGATCATAGGCCTTGATAATCTCTTGAACCAGTCGATGTCGGACCACATCCTTTTCATCGAAGTACACGAACTCAATACCCTCAACCTCCCGGAGAACGTCTTTCACCTGAATGAGGCCGGACACTCGATCACTCGGTAAATCGACTTGCGTGATGTCGCCGGTAACGACAACCTTTGAATGGAACCCCAATCGGGTGAGAAACATTTTCATCTGTTCTGCGGTAGCATTTTGTGCTTCATCTAGAATGACAAAGGAATCATTGAGCGTCCTTCCGCGCATGAAAGCTAGGGGTGCAATTTCAATATCTCCCCGCTCGATCAAACGATTCGCTCGTTCCATGTCCATCATATCAAACAATGCGTCGTAGAGTGGCCGCAGGTAAGGATTCACTTTTTCGTATATGTCGCCGGGCAGAAAACCGAGTTTTTCCCCTGCCTCAACCGCCGGCCGAGCAAGAATGATCCGGCTTACCTCTTTGTTCATCAGGGCACTGACGGCCATCGCCATAGCTAGATAAGTTTTCCCCGTTCCGGCCGGTCCGATGGCGATCACAATATCATGCCCCTCAATCGCTTCGATGTAGGACTTCTGTGTGGGCGACTTGGGACCAACGAACCGTTTTTTTGTGACGATCATTGCCGACTCGCCGAGCAGGTTCATGAGCGAAGCTTCGGGAGCTCGGCGCAATGCGCTGAGCGCATGGGTTATATCTTCAGCTTGGAGTGATATCCCTTGGTTGGTCAGGGAGGCAAGTTCGACGAGGATGCGTTCTGCCTGACGGACAGCCTCGGGAAGACCGTCCAACGTAAGCTCTTCCCCACGCGCAGAGAGCCGGACTCCGAACTCGTCCTCGATCAACTTGAGATGCCGGTCATGATGACCGAACAGAATAGCGGTATTGGTGCCTTCTCGTAGCTTGAGCTTACGCACGAGTGTAGGGTGCTCTCCCTCCTATATCATGAAGAGATTGTAACAGACTAGAAAAAGCAGACACAAGCGGAGACAACATTCGGAGGAGATTTCAGGTTCCTGACGGCTTAGCGGGACCTGAGCTGGTCAAAGTCAAATCGAATTCCTGTGTGGCCATACCGCCATGCACGTCTTTGGCCGTTACTTTGACATGGAAGATTCCTTCTTGATCGGACGGGATCTGCCATAGAATATGGCCGGATGTTTCATTGATGCTCATTCCGATTGGAGCGGCCTCTAGATAATAAATCACCCGGTCGCCATCCGCATCCATAGCTTTCACAGTGTAGTCGAAATGGCCTTGAGAGTCTGAGATGGGAGGAGTGGAGACGATCCTCGGAGCACTATTCCCCAAAACGAGTGGTTCAGACTTCGACGAATTGCCCGTAACGGCGGGATCATGTCCTGTCACCTCAACCATAATTTTATCGTGAACCACAAATCCAGCCGTATTGAGAAAGGATTCTTCTCCTTCCTTAATCACGATTTCATTACGATACCATTTGTAGGTCAAATCAACCCGATCATGGTCTGGGTCGCTTGCCTCAACCTGGGCTTCAAGTTTCTCCCCACTTCGTGCAGCCTGAGGCGTCAGGGAAACAGCCGTTACTTTCGGTGAAGTATTCCCAACGACAGCAACTTTTGTGCGGTAGGATTGGCCGTTGTTGGTACCGTCTGAGGGGACAATTTCCACAAAAACTGACTGCCCGCGTCTTAACACTTCAGCCGGCAAGGTAGCATGGGTTTGTCCGGCAAGAGGGGTGTTATCCACGTACCACTGATATAAGAATGACACCGCCTCTCGCTCAGGATCTTGTGCATCGACCTGAACACCTACAGGCCCGGTCAGCTGGATAGGTTCGATAAGGATCTTCGCAGAAGTAATGGTTGGAGGCTGGTTCCCCTTAGCCGAAGTTGATCCATTGGCCGCACCCGGAGAAGAAGCGGTACATGACGTGCTGAAGACTACTGCCCACATACTCAAAGACAGGAGTGAATACCGAGTAACGTTCATAGATGACGTGTGCACATCGGTCGCTATCGATTCGTTGCACTCACGGAAGTCATGGCGAGAATGTTCCACGCCCATGACCTGTTTAAACAACATTCCCATCATGGCATCCTAGTCCCGTTGATGGACCCAGCTGACAAACCTACTATACATGTCGCCTTTGCCAGTATTCGTGCATATGGTGCTGCTGTTACTCATCTGCGAACATACCTTCGCTCCTGGGCCGGTTCCTCCGCCTCCGCCCCCTTCGTAGCCGAAGTGGACTGACAAGGCAGAGGCCATACCAACTCCAAGCGAGACTTTCGTCGTCACATTGGTATTGCTACCAAAAGTCGAAGTTCCAATAACCGGTGACGTGGAGGCAGTTCCAGTCTTGTAGAAGAGAGCATAGAGATAGCTGGCTCCATCCGAGGCGCAGAAATCGGATGTCGGAGTGAAGGTTGGGAAAAAGACCGTCCCTCCAAACAAAGCCGGAATCACGACAGACCGTTCAGCTGAGTAGTTCGTGACGATGCTTCCATTCGTAATACTGACCGGACCTGGCAAGGTGACGCGCCAACCATCTTTCGAGGCCACCAAGCCGACCATTGAGGTCGTTCCCGTTCCATTGAACGTTGTGACACCAGGATTGGTCGGATCAGTCACTTGATTGGTGGAGCCGCTGCAAACGATGCAGACTACCGCGTTCGTTGCATCGACAAGATCATTCGTCCAACAACTGAGCTGGTTGGACTGTGTGCAGAATCCGTTCACCACCTTGTCTTTCATGCCGTACAAACGCTGGATAGCGTTATCCACCTTGTCGGAATTCCCGATATATCGTCCCGTCCCAAAGAAGACCCACACTTGGTTGCTGTCATCGATCGTCCAGGTCGGAGCAGCGGTCACAGGGCCTATAGGAACCGTTCCAAGTAGAGGGTCGTTGAAGGTATCGATCATTTCGGTCGGTACGCGAGTGCCTCCGTTTGGGATGCCCCAGCTGATCGGCAAACAGGGAGCTGCAGTACAGCCCATCGTGAGGCGATACATTTTCCCTCTCCAAGGCAGAGATCCATCGTGCAAGGTTCGTCCCGCATACACAACGTCCGTCCTGAAATCGAGATCCTTATCGGCCGAGATCAGGCCAGTCATGAAGGATCGGAGAGTCCCTACAGGCATACGGGTTACATTGATGTTGCCTATGCCAGGTCCCGCAGCCAGATCCACCGTGTAGAGAGCAGCGGTCTGGGTCGGCGGGGTTGGAAGGTCTCCTTGATAACTATTAGGACCAGACCCGAACACGACATACCACTTCTCATTGACCTTGCTCGTTATGGCATCACCTGTCGGATTCGTCCGCACGACGGTCGGAGTGCTAGTTGTCAGACCGAGGTCAATATCGGAGAAGGTCCATAAGAGTTTCGGATCGACTTCGGGGTTGGTGATGTCGAGGACAAAAAACGCGCTATAGAACGTACGAGGGACACCACTGATAGTGGCAGTCGTGGGAGGTGCACCAGACCCCACGGCACATCTTCCGCAACTCCCACCCATGCGGAACCCACCGATCAGAATCGTGCCCCATCCTCCGGGGTGATCGGCATCCGGCGTGAAGATACGGACATCTGCCACAGTCGGCTTGAGATCGACGTAATAGACGTGTGTATAGTCAGTCTTTGCCAACCATTGCAATTGAGGAAGCAATTGCATCGGAACAAATCCCCACAGCTCGGCTCCCAGACTTGGCCCGCTTGAATTATCAGTAGGATTCTTGGTAAACCACCCATGCTCGACGGTTCCGGGAGTCGCAGGGTCATCGCCCCTGTGATAGAACCCGCCGTTGAAGGCGTGGAGCATCCCATCATTCGCTCCCAGGTACATCACCTGGCGTCTGCTACGATACTGCACGTAGTAGGCATTGTAGTCTTTATCGCCATATACCAGATCAAATCGAGCCCTCGGCGCGGCAACAATCGTCGGCGTGGAGTGAATCGCGTCACCGAGTTTCCAAACCTTGAACGTTCCGCTACCGAGCGGAGACTCGATCATCCTGGTGCGCAACCCTGCCACTTCATCGCCACGGATGAAGTTGATGAGATTCATAGCATTACTGCCACCGGAACAAACATCGCCCGGGTAGCGAAGATAGTCCCTCAAGGCGTTACAGTTCATCGTACTGAAATCGACCTGCTCAGTAGGATCCACGAGGCCATTACTATTTGAATCAACCCATGTGAGAATCTTGCGCGATGCGGAGGGGGTGTTGGCGAGTTCCGCACCTGCCTCCCAGATCGGCTTGATGTTCTTCAGGTCATCGCCCAGGATGGTCGGCGTGGGATTATCAGCAACACCGTCGCCGTCGAGGTCGAGGTACTTATCCACGAGCACTTTTCTATAGGTTGAGCTAAGCGGATTATTATCGTACCTCGTCGTAATGATGAGGTCGTTTTTGTAATCGAGGACGCCATCCTTTACGGTATCTTCTCTGAAGTTGCCGAACCCATCGACGAACAGGCCATGAGCATAGCCCGTCCACTTGACGTTCGCTCCACCCTGTCCGATGTCGCTAGTGAAGAAATAGGCCTGGTAGATCGACCCTTCACCCGTCGATGATGACGACAACACGGAGACCGACGTGCCTGAGGCACTCTTTCTCAAGATGGCTGTGATCGTTGCCATCAGCCGATCTTGAAGATCGTTGACGTTCGAAGACTCGAAATAGTTGTCCGGAATTCCATCGGCTCCAGGTGCGCCTGTTGCATTGATGACCTTGTCCCATTCCGAAACCAAGTCTGGAAGATTGTTGCTGTTGCTGTCCTCAAATCCACCGAGCTGAGCCGCGTGCATCAAAATTTCACGGCCTGCAATATTTCCGAAGGCAAAGAAGGTATAGACCGTCACATTTTGGAATCCCTGCAAGCAATGGCCACTGACGTTCAATACAGGGATCAAGCCATCGGCTGTTCCATTGCAAGGCCGAAGGTCATTGGTATGCGCCCAATAGGCCACGTCATCAAGATAGTGATTTCCGCTGTCGGCATAATCGGTCTTATGCTCACCTAACAGAAATGGTGCCGCGGTTGACGGATGGGCGTTACAAGTCGTGTCGATAGGAGCCGTGGGACTGCTCGTATCTGCATTCGTGCAGTGGACTCCATGTTGACCATGGGCATAGTCCCGTATCCCAACCGGTATATTGGTGTCCTGAGTAGGCGCCCCATCAGTGACTAGAATGATGAAGGTCTTGCAACAGGCCACTTGTGTAGAAGTTGATGCCCACGCCGGCGTGTGGTTACTCCCAAAGAAATAAGGATCTCGCCCACAGGCATTCGCGATATAACCAGGAGGGCAGACTTCCGTTCCTGTCAATGCCGAGATTTCTGAACCTCCGATCGAGCCGACTCCATTGGCTTGAAACGACACTCCGTTGGAATTTCCTCCTGAAAAGGCGATGGGATAGACATACGACCCGGCCAAGTACGTAGAATTGATTTGAGCCACATAGCGAATCGTTTCATACAACGACTCGGAAAGCGGGGTCCAGGTGGAGGGGAACGACTCCTGAACCGCATCAACCATGGCAGCTAGGTTGGTGTTGAACGTCTCTACTCCAGAACCTGAAAAGTCGATCGACTGGCGGGACCCCACACCCACCAACATACGGGCGCCGTCACCAGTCGGTTTAAATTCAAACAGGCCGAATCGGGCAGAGGCCCCGATTTGTTGGATGACCCCTGTCGGCTCGGTGCCATATCCGATTTTTAGCCAATATTTTCCTTGACTGTAGCCATCTCCGCAATTGCTGTCGAAAGTACTGTCATTATCAACACAAAAGTAGGCGGGACCTGTGCCTATATAGAGTGTTCCTGGAGTACCGCTGGTATCTGCCGTAGGAATTCTTCCGGCATAGGTATTGGCTCCGGATCCGGCATTATAATTCACGAGAGCAAGCTCGACATTCACTCCATTTGCCTGTGCCCGGACAGTCTTCAACGCCGGAGTTCCATTCGTAGGGCAGGTTCCATCCGCCGCCCGAGGCACGAAACAGTCACCGCCGATCATCGCTTTTTTCATCGCGTCGAATCGCCGAAACGTCGCCCAATTCAAGAAATTCCCATCCCACTCTGTGTTGCCGCAAGCTGCTGCGAGTGTCGCTTTGACCGTCGCTGGCTCGAACCGTGCGTCGGCACCCGAGTCATAGGTGTAACAGCGCAACGTATCGAAATAGCCTGACCAACTGGTCGCGTTGTTGAAGTCCAGATCAATTGGATCCCTACAGTCCCCATCATCGTTGTTATCGCATGCGAGTCCACTCATACTGCCGGAGTTATCAAGCAATAAAACGATGTTGGGCGCAACCTGGTCGCTGACGAAGGGGGGCACGGCATAGTATTGATCCATCGTCTGGGCTTCACCCACCCCAGACTGCACAAGACAACCGATCAGCATCAGTATGGCGGTTCCACGAAGTGCAACGTTCTCACTATTCATGGCACCCTCCCTCTTCTCCAACATCATCATGGATCTCTCGCAAGTGAGTTCCGCCGGAAGACTATTCCGGCAAAAATAGAATCATCCGATCAATCTTGTCTTTCGAATCCTTTTGGAGATGGAACTTCACTTCAATGTCCATTCTGAGATAACTGGCGTTCAACTCGTCGCCGTGGCGATCCAGCAGAACCGCATCAGGGGCTAAGCTATAAGTCCTGTGGTCGATCTGAAAAGTGGTTTCATCGATACCCGTGATCATCCCGCTCTGATATCCGACCGTCATCATCGGAGGCTGTTGATCCGCACAAGTCGTCCCGGGAGCAAGCCCAACCATCGCCACAATTCCGAAGGCCACTGCATACGCTACCTTCCTATTCCAAGCGTTCTTTCGATTTAGCTTCGTCATGACGCCCGGTCTCCTCTTTTCTAGCGAGTCTTGCTCATGGATACGGCCTATAAGAAGCGTTGCAGACAACTATCACCGCTCTTGAGGCATTGATACACGGCTATGACGCGGCTCGTCGCGCCAGTCGCGGCATTCACAGCCCGACAGTCTATCCGGTAAACCATGTCCATCGCGGGAGTTTGTTCATCAGTTGATCCACCAGCACGCTGCTTCCCAAACTGTAGGTCGATGTCACCGCTCACATCATAATTGTTGACATTCATGACAATGTTCGGAGCAGCACCAACTCCCCAAGCCACGTCCGGACTGTTACGAATAAAATTGATCTCTTGCCCTAAAATGGCCGCGTTGGCGGCAGGAACCGGTCCGTTGGGAGCGATCAACCAGGGCATGACCTGTCCATCGTCGATTGAATCTTTGATAACCTTGACACTCATCCCTACGCATGATTCAGCCGCGTCAGTCCCCTCTTCCACCATGCGCATGGCCCCGGCCGTCGAATTTTCCAGACCGGTCATCGTCAATGCTGCAACACCCAGCGCTCCGGCCATGAGCATGATCATCATGACCGTCAGGAATGACACCCCTCGTTCATCAACCGCTCTCTGCCTCAGCCTCTCCAATCTGCTACATGACTTCATCGTTAGTACCTCTGGTTTCTGAGCTCGACTGTCCTGGTCAGGATTCGTCTCCTAAACTGTAGATATGCTTGTTGCTGAGCAGGTGTGCTGTTATCGCCGAGGGCAAACACCCCATTCGCATGATTATGATCGCTGATCGTGAGTATCGTATTGGTGTTTTGGACAAGTGTTGATATTCCTTCGCCCGTTCCTTGATCGGTCCTGGTTTGTCTCGCCACGATGCTGACCTGAGCCATGCGTATTTTGTTCGTTGTCATCTTGCTGCCAGGGGGCTGAAGGAACCAGTTGACGCCGGTGATACCGGCCATAAAATCTCCCTGATCGAATGAGTTGGACCCGTTCATGTCATCGATGGTACCGTCCGGCTCTCCTCCGTTAATGTTGGCGTTACAACCGTCGCAGGCATAGGCCAGCTGGAGGTCTTCTACCCCATCCATAATCGGCACACAGGGATGAGGAAGGGGAGGACTTGGATTTGGGTTAGCACAATTGGGTGGAGTCCCAGGAAGCGGGACACCCGGTGCTACTCCGCGGACCAGGCAAGGCGCATTACCCTGACAGAGATTGAGAGGATCCGGTGGAGGAATCACTTGGTAAGTGATGCATTGGAGCAAATAGACTTGTGTGCCGTGGCCAAATGTCGATGGAGCTGGTATGGCTGGGTTCAGGTTCAAGCTTGAAGGGGTTCCTCCGGCGGCGATTCGTGATCCTGCAACACCTCCAATGGTTACCGCCATCCCAGGCAACACAGAGGCTCCGCCTGGAATCACCGCTCCCATGCCATTGACCGCATTGTTCATCAAAGGGAGCGTGGCAATCGATTGATTCGGACCGCCAATCGTCCCTGGTACAGCCGGGATGTTCAACTGCCACAGCGCCCCGACCGCGGCAATCGAATTCGTCATCGGCACAACCATTGAGATTGAATCTGGCCCAAGATCGGGGCCGCCAGGAGTATTATCAGCTGGAATCAACGCCGCAGGCATTCCATTCACGACGCAATTGCCCACCCCTCCAAGTACCGCCCCTCCCACCAGCCCCTGCATGCCGAAACCTGCGAGCTTCAAGTCCGCCGTGATCATATCGAGGCCGGTTCTCGCTGTCGCCTGAGTATTCACCACTTGATTGGTCATTCTGGTGGTCTTTTGGGTGACCGTGAGGGCCCCTAAGCCCGCCGCTATGATCGCTGTGGTCATCATGGTAGCAACCATAATCTCAGTGAGGGTAAATCCCCGCTGGGTAAATATGATTGGATTGTGAGATGCGATCATGAATCCACCTATCTTGTCCTTTGGCTGTTCATGTCATTCAGCAACAAGAGTCGTCTGCAAGCGAACCATTCTGAGCCGTTGGCCTGCGCCTCGATCATTCCACTGTACCTGTACAACCACTTGCCTCGCCCCTAGTGATGGATTGGCCGGAACGCCGTTAGTAACCTGAACCAGTCCTTGTACATTGACCAGATTGGATGCTTGAACCAAGTTCAACCATTGCGTACAGTCACCTTGAATCACTCGAACAACGTTGAGGGAAGCGAGCGTGGTCACGCCGGTGGGCGGCGGAGCAGGAAGGGCTGCACAATTCCCTGGACCTAGTGCCTGGAGATTGTGGTATCCCCAGGCGTACTGCCGATTGGCCTGAATGCGTTCCATCATGTCCGACGCGATGTTCGTAACAATCGACAGGTCGTTCGCATCAACATTCTTGGTAAAGGCCATGCCTTGCATCGCCGCCATCCCCATTACGCCAACTCCGAGAATGGCGGCCGAGACCAAGACTTCCACGAGAGTAAAGCCTTTCTCACTCTGGGCATTCATCACATTCACCTGCCTTCTCTACTGGTTCTGAATACAAGGAGTAATCTGTACACTGCACCATGTGACTTTGCCTGAGGGAGCCAACGAGATCGAATAGATCAAAGTAGGGTCTCGAACGCTTTGCAGCTGTATCGTCACAGGCTGCCCAGAGATCGTGCTTAATCCTCTCGGCGTAAAGCCAATCGGCGTAGCCGGCAGCGGCAGAACAAAGGTCACGTTGAGCGGCAATGTTTCGACACCCAGAGGGGCCGTGAATGTAACTTGACTCTGGGAGCCCGGGACATTGGCGGGTGTCGCCACAATCATGGCGTTGCGGCTGATGGCCGACGAGCGAGCAAACACAAGTCTATTATAGAGGCTCGTAGTCGTCTGATAGAGTTCGTGGCGAGCGTACATCATCGTGAAATTAGGAACAGCTAATGCAGCGCTTATCCCTATAATCGCGACAACGATCATGATCTCCAGCAGGGTGAACCCTTGCTGATCGTTCAGCAGTCGTCTGTCGCGTATTGCTTGCCGAACCAACATGGCTTCTCCTCATCGAGCAAAGGGCATGCCGCTCTGAGCACCGCTGCTCCATCGCGTAACCCCTTGATGTGATGGTATTCTCACGCTACCGAACCCAAGTAAATGCGGTCATTTTTCGTGCTCAGCAGGGACAATTTTCCGCTGGGACGTTGTACGGTTTTTGTACACGGAGCGGTTGTGTAGCGTTCAGAATGCTTGAACAATCGCTCCGGCAGATGACAGAGAGTTATGACAACAGACGTATGATCGGGTAGGATTCAACCTGGAGAGGTGAAAAGGAATCGTATGAAACAAGATTCTCGCAAGGTCCAGCGGTTCGCCGTCCAGCTTCCTTGCAAATTTGGGAGCGATAAGGACAAGTTGAACGGAATGGTCTTAAACCTTTCAGCACAGGGATGTGCCATGCTGGCGGAGCAACTTCCGTCCGTATCGACCTACATTTCTCTGGAGATCGATCTCTTGAACGGCGAAGCTCCTGCCGACATTGAATTGGCTGGAGTTCGCTGGATATCCGGACAACGATGTGGGCTGGAGTTTATCCGCGTCTCACCCGAAATGTTGACGCGGTTACAGGCTTTCGTTTTGCTGCTGGAGAAGACGTCTTAACCTGAGCCTCACTTTATCGCCACAGCCCGGACCTGCCGATACGTCGTCAGACCTTTCAGGACTTTCTGGATGCCATTCTGCAACAAGGTGACCATACCATCCCGCATCGCCACGCTAAGTATTTCGGCCGTCCTCGCTCTAGCTTGGATCAGATTCTTAATCTCCTCCGATCCAACTAGGAGTTCATGTAGCGCCACCCTTCCCTTGAACCCACTGTGATTGCAAGCCTCGCAACCTCTTCCACGATAGAGAGCTAAATCGTCGGTGTAGGTCACTCCGAGCTTATCCCAATAACGCGCTCCATAGCCTTGCACGAGCTCGTCATACTCTTGCTGAGTCGGGCGGTAGCTTTCTTTGCACTGAGAGCAAATGCGCTTGCAGAGGCGCATCGCCAGCACCCCTAACATCGCGTCAGCAAAGTTGAACGAGTCGCAACCCATGTCCAGCAATCGAGTGACGGTTTCTACCGCGCTGTTCGTATGAAGCGTGCTCATCACCAGATGACCGGTGAGCGAAGCTTCTATCGCGACATCGGCCGTTTCTTTGTCACGCATCTCCCCGATCATGATCACGTCCGGATCGGCACGAAGGAAGGCACGCATCGCTGCAGCAAACGTAAATCCGATTTTCGGATGGACCTGAACCTGTCTCAAACCTTCTTGCGTGATCTCGATGGGGTCCTCTGCAGTCCAAATCTTTCGCTCGTCGGTATTGATGTCCTTCATGACGGCATGCAGGGTGGTGGTTTTCCCTGAGCCAGTCGGACCCACGCACAGGAATATGCCATGCGGACGTTCGGACAATTCTTTAACCATCTGCAGAACGTCTTGGGAAAAGTCCATGGCCTCTAAAGGCATGGTTTCCTTTGCCGTTAGGAGACGCAGCACCACATCTTCGTTGTTCCCTGCTGTAGGCAATGTAGCTACCCGCAATTCGATTTCACGATCCTTCGCCAATTTGTAGCGGATTTTGCCGTCCTGAGGCTTCCGTCGTTCGGCTATATCGAGGTTGGCCATGATCTTCAACCGCGAAACAATGGCGCGCCGATAGACTGCAGGAATATGCATGTAGGTAAAACAGGTCCCATCGACCCGGAACCGTACTGCCGTCTCCTTGCGATCAGAATAGGGCTCAATATGGACATCCGAGGCGCCTAATCGATACGCCTCGGCAATCACCTGGTTCGCGAGACGCACGATGGCCGAATCGTTTTCATCGATCTCTCCGGGCTCGGCGTCCCCGTTCCGTTCGAGGCCCGCTTCATCGACGAGTTCTCCAAGAATCTCGGTTATCGATCCCCCGTTGGCCTGCCCTGTTGCGACAAGGAGATATTGTTCGATATCCCGCCGAAGCCCGACGGAAAATCGTATCGTCGTCCCAGGGAACGCGCGTCGTATATCGAGGCCCTTCTCCAGATCGTGCGGGTCATTGATGACAATGTCGAGGATAGTCCCCTGTCGTTTCAACGGAATCCAGGCACTCCTTCTGAGATAATCGAAACTGAGATTCTTCAAAAGCTCCGGGTCGATGACGGTTCGCTCATCATAGGAGACGTAGGGGCATTGGTAAAACTCGCCGAGCGCGGACCCGAGTGCGGACTTCGGCACACGATACTTATCGAGCAAGAGGGTTTCTAGATCAATTTCCCGCGACAGAGATTCTTCTATTGCTGCATCGAGGTCGGTCTGTTTGATAAGCCCCCGATAGGCGATGCAGTCTAGAAGACTGCGTCCCATCGTCATCTTACGAGATTGTTTGGCCATCGACGACTTCTTCAGACTGGGTACCGCGAGGATCTGCCGTTTCTGATGTCTTTCAACGCCTTGCGTGATCATTCTATCTCATCCTTTCTCATCGACAATAGGAAGTCGTTTTTATGTGGCGTTCTTCTTCACACGTTCGATCTTCGACTATGGTTCAATATCGTGCCATCCAGGTACCAGGAGCACCATAGACCACGGGCAACCCACGATATAACCCTTGACCGAGATCGTGGTCATACCACACCTCCAATCTGCCTCCTGAACTGGCTGAGGTAATTGTCCCATCCGCTGCCACCGCTCCATATAACCTGACTCGTCCGGCTACCGTAATATCCCCACTTGCGTGGAGTACTCCATTGAAATGCATGTGCGCAAGTTGAACGGGCATCCGAGCGACATCCTTACCTTGGTCTGTTGGTGGAGGACTCAATACCCAGATCGACTGTCCTGCTCCACTGGGAGGCGCAAGCACAACGTGGCCTTGCACGATCGCCATGCCCTCAAAGTACGGCACCTGTAATTTGACAACCCCGAGATTGTCCGGACGGGGAGCCGTCTGATCGAGCGTGTCGATGAATATCAGCCCAAGCTGATCGCCACTTCCTTGTGACCGAAATACCTCGTCCGCCGAAATTCCGTGTCCTGGTTCTACAAAACCTTGTGGATAGAGCAGACCTGCTCGATCAATCGCGAAGTACCGGCCGAATCTTTTTGCCACCCGCTTTATGTCTTCATAAGGCCATTGATCGAGGCGAACTCCCGGAATCGGATTCTGGGCCGTGTGAAGGTTATTAGAGAAACTAGGAGTCTGTCCCACAGGTGCCTGCGTAACTTGAACCGTTCCCCCCACCCATCCTTCCATCCACCGATCTGCTGGTTGCGCCATTTCGTCATAGGCCTGCCCTGTTACCGGAGCAAGCGTACTCTTCAGCGGGATCTCATCAGCCCGTGTGAGAACCAGATCGCCTCCTACCTTTAACTCACCCCAATGCGCAGAGACCGGTGATTCGCTTCCTGGCTGGAACCGACCAAGATGCTGCCCCACTTGCACAGCGGCTCGTAACGGCGGCAACTCCAGCGCGCCCAATTGCATGAGTATCGATTGCCTGACTGGAGGATTGGTATTGGTTGCAACCGTAGCGTCGATGGTGCACAGGAGACCAGGTTTGGACGGCGCGTAGACTTTGAGTTCTTCCACCTGCCCTAGATGTGTCAATGAGCGAAACATGCCGGTCTCTGAATCGTTCAACAGTTGATTGTCTGAGGGATTGCCAGTTTGGAGTCGTACATCCGGCTGCTCCGCCGTACCGACGAATTGCGAGCGACCGGACGCATCGAAAAAGGTTGGCGCTCCGCCTTCATCGCGATGTCTTTTTTCACGAAGAGACGAAAGTTGAGATACGCCCGCAGTTGTCTCGGGGCTGTGAAACCAAGCCACCACCAATTCGCCCGCCGCATCGGCCAGTTGCTGGGCAACCACCGAATGGCCAGCTAGCCCAGCACTGACGGTTTCTTGTCCTGCCAGATTGAGAAGTGTCGCACCCAGCAGCGATAGTATGAGCGCGACGACCATGGCTCCCAGAAGTGCAATTCCCTGTTGACGATCATTGATCCTTGAATACAACATGTCTTCACTCCTATGATCGAAGGCATACCTCCCGCACCATACGATGCAGGGATTGATTCGACTCGATTTCAAGCACGACTCGCCTCACGAGCGAGGGCTGCTGCGTCGCATGACCATGCTCGTCCCAATACGAAAAATGAAGATCTGCTAAGCCCTCGATGAGAGTATTCGCTCCTCCATCGACCATCCGCATCAGCTTCATCGTTCCGTCATCCTCTCGCTTGGTGTAATAGCCCACCCGATTGCTCACTTCTACCGAGGCACCAGCGGGAAACGACAAGGCTACCGGTTCAGTTAGAGTCAGCTGATACCGTTGCCCTGAACGGGAGAGTTGATGCGCTTCACAGGCTTGGTGCCCACAAATGATTACGGTCTTCGCCTCACTCCATCCACTACCGTCCTGCACTGCAATGACTGATTGGCCCGGCGCAACCGCACCGGTGGTGACCGTTCGATGGGCGCTGACATTGGCATGAAACCGAACTTCGTCCGGAGTCGCCGAGACGATAGAATCAGCCACCGCTAATCGAACTTCTTGTTCGAATACCTCTAACCCCAGGCGAAGGTCTTGCTGATGTCTCAGATCATGGTGCTGTTTGCCCACATGGGACTGCGCGACATTCAGCGCATTCAACGCGGCGGCCAATACGATCGCTCCTGCCGTCAAACTAATCATCACTTCGGTCAGACAAACAGCGCGCTCCTCGAACATCACGTTGATCGATCTCCGGTGCTGCTCGTGAGATTTGGCCATTTCTCTTTGGTTCATCGTTGTCCCACAAAGTTGGGATTGGCTCGAATGGTTGCCACCTGTACTTCCCGCTTGTGCCCGTTGAGCCCGACATAGGACGCGACTGCCCGAATCATCACCTGAGCGGCCGAGCCCAGCGGTCCTGGGCGTTCTGTTTCGATCATCCACACGACTGTCACTCCGTCACGTTCATACCGGGCTGTGTAGATCCCATCACCCGCAGTTATGTCGGCCCCTTGGCCGTCATCCGCCATGAACGTTTCCGGGGTGCCATCGTGATCGAGATCATCTTCCAGAAGGGACTGCCAATGAGCGGACCGCTTCGCTTCCAACCTTGCCTGGGCCAACTCGATCGCCTTACTGGTTAAGGCTCCCTGCTGGACGTGCCTAGCGGAAATTTCCACTGCAGCGAGAGTACCCACCAGCGCCACTCCTGAAATCACCATTGCCACCATCACTTCGATCAAACTGAAACCATCATTCTTGATCGCATTCTTCATCGTTCGACTCATAGGATCGATACCCGACCCGTGATACTCACGGTGAGCTGCTGGGTCTGCCCTTCCAAGCTGTGAAGTTGAATCGTCGTGGCACTGGCCGAGCGTCCGCTTGGATGGAAGAGGATCTCCGGCCCGGCGCTTGGCTCTTCGATAACAATCCCTTTTCCCCCATAGTGATAGGCGTGATGCGTGGTGGCGTTGTTGATGAACTCAGTAGTAAGGACTTGTTGATCCAGGTCGACGACGATTCGAACGCGATCCCGATAGGTCATCGCCAGCTGCCGAGCACCACGCAGTTCCGAAGCAAGTTCCTCGGTCGTACAACGAAGCTGATTGCGGGTGTTGAGGATCGAATAGTTGGGAACCGCCATTGGGGCGACCATCCCTATGATCGCGACGACCACCATGAGCTCCGTCAATGTCTTACCTTCTTGCTTCATATCCTTCTCATCATCCCGTGCCGATTAGGTAATCCGACGCTATGTCAAGACTCGTGCCAGTCATCGTTAAATCATTTAGAAGTTATGTGCTTACCGAACAACTGTTGGATGAAGATCCCTAAGCCATTGAATCGATAGGGTCACAATGAGATGGACCTGGGATGACCTCGAAGGGATGCCGTCTATCAGGGAAGCGAGAAACGCAGATGGCAGTAGTACCGCAAGAGATACAGTTGTTGACTGAAGAGATACAGTACGAAAGGGTGGGAATCGGCCAGGGGAGCCGTTATCCGGCCAAGATCCCCTGATACCAATCAAGGATCGATTGGCCAAAGAATAATGCCACCAGCGCACCGCAAACCAGAAACGGACCGAAGGGAATGTAATCCTCGCGTTTGATCACCTGTGTGGCAAGAAGGGTAAGCCCCACGAGTGATCCCAGGAACGACCCTACCATGATGGTCATCAGCGCGGGTTTCCATCCCAGAAACGCCCCGATCATCGCCAGCAGTTTGATGTCCCCCCCACCCATCCCCTCCTTACCAAAAAGATAGGGACTGGCCCAGGCCAGAAGCCACAGAATTCCTCCGCCGACGAGAACCCCCAGCATGCCCCCCAGGAACCCGAGAGGTAAGACAATGGTGGCGCAGACGAGGCCTACAATGATCCCTGGAAACGTCACGACATTGGGGATGATCTTATGCGAAAGATCGGTCCCAGCTACCACGAGGAGAGCTGAATAGAGCAGGCCGTACGCCACAGCAACCCAGCTTGGGCCGAAAAACCAAATGAGCCCTACATAACCAGAGGCATTCAGGATCTCCACCAAGGGATAGCGGAAGGGAATGCGCTGGGTACAATGCCTACAACGTCCAGCCAATATGAAGTAACTCAGAATGGGAATGTTATCGTACCAAGCAATGGAATGAGAGCATCTCGGGCAATGGGAGCCTGGCCATACGATCGACTCCCGCCGTGGCAGGCGGTAGATACAGACATTGAGAAAGCTACCGATGAGTGCGCCGAAAAGACCGGCCATCGGCAGCCACAATAGAACCTTGCTCTCATGCATAATTGCTCAGAGTCATTACCCTACCCAGCAACCCTACTAGGGCCGAAGTCCCGCATTTACTTTCTCGCCCATTCCTTCCATAATGACCTAGTGGGTTATACGATCTCACACCGAGTATACCTGAAACGTACACCTGTCAAAGGAGAACTCAGCATCATGGCCAAAGCAATTGGGAAGCCGCGACCTCGGAAATCGTTAGCCGATCTTGAACCTCCTCCCCGCACAAAACGGCCTGAGTCGCTTACGTCACGCGAGCAGGAAATTTTGGAGCTGATCTGGGCTGGATTTAAGAACAAGGAAATTGGTCACCGGTTGAAGATCAGCGTCAAGACCGTCGAAGCCCACCGCGCCAATATGATGAAGAAAATGCGCGTGTCGAATACGGCTCAACTGCTGAAAACCGCCATCCAGGGCGGTGCGCTGAGGGTCAGGTAACATCATCCTAGGTCGGACGACGCTGACGAACCGCCTCAAACAGGACTATTGCGGCAGCGGCCGACACATTCAGCGATTGGACATGGCCCCTCAGAGGAATGCGGACACGGTCATCGCAATGTTGCAGGACGCCAGGCCTGATGCCCGTTCCCTCCCCTCCAAGGACCAGCCCGACCGCTTCTCGTAGGTCGATGTCCGTATATATCTTATTCGCTGACGGTGTCACTCCGTAGAGCCATACTCCAGCTGCTTTCAACGACTCGATCGATCTGCTCATGTTGGTCACGCGTGCAACGGGAATATGGTCGATCGCGCCGGCCGAAGCCTTGGCAACCACGGATGTAAGTCCGGCGGCCCGTCGTTCAGGGACAAATACGCCGTGGGCACCAGCCCCCTCCGCCGTGCGCAGCACGGCGCCGAGATTGTGTGGGTCTTCGACTCCATCCAAGACTACCAAGAGTGGCGCTTCATGCCTTTCGGCAGCTCGAGCGAGGATCGACTCCTCCGTCTGATAGGCCTTTGCTGAGGTAAAGGCCACCACCCCTTGATGCTTGCCGTTGGGAACCAGACGGTCGAGGGAGGTCAGGGGCTGAACATGAATCGGAACATGGCGTGATCGAGCCAGTTGCACTAGGTCGGTGAACTGTTTAGCGGTCCGAAGGACCAATATACGCTGCAATGGTCTGTTTCCGGCTTTCAGCGCTTCCCGTACGGCATGGAGGCCGTAGAGAATTTCTTGCGCCTTAGCGCTTCCACCGGGTCGTGCCATCTGGCTTGTCCTCGATGATGATGCCTTGCGAGTGAAGCTCTGTTCTGATTTCGTCGGCTCGTTTGAAGTCTTTTCGCCTCTTAGCTTCGATACGATCGTCAAGTTTCTGCTTAATCTCAGGCTCGGAGAGCATCGTGGCTGTAAAACTGAGGGTCGTTTTGGCTGATGGTTCTCGCGCAGGATAGCTTATTGCCTGTCTGGGATTGAACTGCCAACGGTCCAACTGAAGCAACCCCAGCACATTGCCGATCGATCGAAACTCCTGTCTGGCTTGCTTGCGTCCTTCGGTTAGCAAGCCTTTCTCGAGTATCTTATTCGCATCGCTGCGCAGTCCCTGCAACGCCGCCATCGCGGCCGGGGTGTTGAGATCGTCATCCATCGCCCGGACGAATGATGCCCTGGCCTGCTCGATCGCAGCCGTGAGAGAAGCGCCATCGCCTCCTACCGATTCGCCCGGCTCATTCAACCGGTTGAACAGATCATAGAAGCCGTTCAACGCATTCTTGGCTTCTGTCAATGCCTGGTCCGAAAAATCCAGCGGCCCATGGTAGTGCGTCGAAAGGAGAAAGTATCGAAGAATTTCACCTGTGATGGCTTCCGGCCAGTCCGACTTCTCAAAGATCTCTCGGATCGTGAAAAAGTTCCCCAGAGACTTGGACATCTTCTCTTTGTTGATCTGAACGAACCCATTGTGAACCCAATAGCGCGCAAATTCTTTTCCCGTCGCTCCGCACGATTGCGCGATCTCGTTCTCGTGGTGGGGAAAAATCAAATCCATTCCACCGCCGTGAATATCGAATGTTTCACCGAGGTGTCGGATCGACATGGCGGAACACTCGATATGCCAGCCCGGACGCCCTAGTCCCCAGGAGCTTTCCCATGCCGGCTCGCCCGGCTTACTGCTCTTCCACAGGGCAAAGTCCATGGGATGACGCTTTCGTTCATCCACGTCCACACGAGCGCCGGCTTGCAAGTCATCGAGTCGTCGTTTTGATAGCCTTCCGTATTCCGGATATTTCGAGACTTCAAAATACACGTCCCCATTCACTACGTACGCCAGCCCTTTCCCGATCAATCGTTCTGTCAGCTGAATAATATCGGCAATGTGCTCCGTGGCTTTTGGCTCTTCCGTCGCAGCTCGGATTCCCAGCCTACCCATATCGTCATGGTAGGCCTGAATGAACTTGGCCGTCACAGCACCACAAGAGACGCCCTGTTCATTCGCCCGCTTAATGATCTTGTCGTCCACATCCGTGAAGTTCTTCACGAAGGTCACAGCGTAGCCACTGTATTCCAGGTACCGCCGGAGCACATCGAATACCAACGCGCTACGGGCATGACCGATGTGGCAATAGTCATAGACCGTCACACCGCACACGTACATACGTACTTTCTGCGGTTCAATCGGCTCGAACACTTCTTGCCGGCCAGTCAGCGTATTGAACAGCTTAAGCATGTGTTTACGCTTCCGGACTCGTTCGTCGCCTTGGCCAGTGAGACCAGAGAAAGTACCCAATGGCTGCAGCCAGGACAAGTCCGATGACGATGTCAAATTGATGAAAGTAATCCCGAAGATGTTCCCACTGTTCACCCATACGAAGGCCGATATAGGCCAACAGATAGCACCAGGGCAGCGCCCCTACAAATGTGAAGACAACAAACCGTGGGAAGTTCATCCTCGCAATGCCGGCCGGAAGCGATATGAACGTCCGCACCACCGGAAGCATTCTGCCGAAAAAGACAGCCGCCTCTCCATATTTGGCGAACCAGCGATCGGCAATATCTAAATCGTGTTGCGAGAGCAGGAAATACGCTCCATAGCGCTCCGCAAATGGTCGCCCCCCCCAGACACCAGCATAGTAGGCTACAATCGAACCGAGCACATTGCCGACCGCGCCGGCCAACGTGACCCCGAGCATCGTAAACTGTCCGGTCACGACCAGATAGCCTGAAAACGGCATGATAATTTCACTGGGAAGCGGAATGCAGGCGCTTTCGACGGCCATCGTGAAGAGGATCCCGCCATAGCCGAACCTGGAAATGCAGGCAATGATGAATCGACTCAGCTCGCTGATGATGGTTTCGATCAGTCCTCCCATCACGTCCCTAACCGCCCGGTGCGGCCGATCGCTGCTCGATCGGTTGAAGACTTCTTGACACCCCTGGCAATGATCGGCACCCACTCGCGGAATTGATCCAGCACGCCATGGTGCGTCGTATCCAGCCGGATCGGCGTGATGGAGACAAAGCCTTCTTCGATCGCCTCGTGATCAGCATCTTTGCTGCGACTCCAGGATATCCGCTCGCCGGCAATCCAATAATATTTACGTCCGCGCGGATCGAGCTTCTCGATGATCGGATTATGAAACCGCCTTCGGCTGAGACAGGTAACCCGCACGCCGCTAATTCCGCGTTGCGGGCGATTTGGGATATTCACGTTCACGAGCGTCTCCTCCGGCAGACCCTGACCAAGGACAAGGCGGACCACACGTACCGCATAGGTCGTGCCAACGCCGAAGCGAAATGTCTCCACTCCTTCTTGGGATACCGCCACGGACGGTATTCCAAGGATAGTCCCTTCCATCGCCGCCGACACGGTGCCCGAGTACATCACATCATCGCCGAGGTTGACCCCTTTGTTGATGCCGGACACGACGATCGCGGGCGGTTGTGGCATGACCTTGAGCAGCGCAAGATTCACACAATCCACAGGGGTTCCATTCACGGCATATGTGCGTGGACTCAGTTCATGGACCCGCAACGGCTTGTGTAATGTCACGGCGTGAGCCACTGCCGTGCGCTCCCGATCCGGGGCGACAATCCAGACTTCACCGATCGCAGCAAGCGCCTTCGCCAATGTCGTGATCCCCGGCGAGTGGATACCGTCGTCGTTAGTCACGAGGATACGCATGATCAGCCTTCAGCAGAAAGAGCTGCGCGTGGCAGGTCTTTGGATCAAGACCGAGCCGGTGGATACAGCCGCTCAGTCCTCATCACTGTGGAAATTGGTCGGGGCGGCGGGATTTGAACCCACGACCACTCGCACCCCAAGCGAGTGCGCTACCGGGCTGCGCTACGCCCCGACACGTTCTTAACTCCGTAGGTACCCATCCTGGCAGATGAGCGTGCGACCGTCTTCGGTGAACTGCCCTTTACTCACAATGAATGGGCGTCAATAATCTTGAGAATCACTTGGAGATCGCCCCTCAACTTTTTGGCGACCTCCTGCGGGCGCAGCCGACGTGAAGCAGCCTGGCCACGACGGACCCAATATCGCTTGACGCCCTCAAGGGTATGCCCCTCCTCATAGAGCATGCGCTTGATTTCCAGCACAGTTTCGACATCCCGTTGAATATAGAGGCGTTGGTTCCCTCGACTCTTTTTGGGGTTCAAAAAAGTGAATTGAGATTCCCAGAAACGAAGGACATACGCGGGAAGCTTTGTCAATCGACTCACTTCGCCGATTTTATAGAAAACCTTGCTCCCCAGCCTGGGTTCAGTTCCCATGACCGGCCTCACACTGTTCCTTGCCGTTTGTCGACTGAGCCGAGCTGGTTGTTGACCTGTCTATTTTGTTTACGCAGGAAGATCAAAAATGCCACCCGCAAGGCCGCAGCGAGCGAGCAGCCGCGCTGTGGACTGTCATCACCCGCCCACCCATCGCCTGTGTGAACAGGCGTTTGCTCAGGCTGTACGGTGCGGCTTTGAGCGATACGAGAACGAAGCGGGCGGTTATGTCCAGCATCCTGCTATGAATTGACGTATTTCTTGAATACCTGGCTCGGACGAAACGTCACCACTCGACGGGGGGTAATACCGATTTCTTCTCCAGTTCGAGGATTTCGTCCTTTACGGGCTCCCTTGCTACGGACAACAAAATTTCCAAACCCAGCGATTTTGACCGATTCGCCCTTCTGCAAGACGGACTTCAGCAAATTCAGCACAAACTCAACGATGTCAGCTGCTTCATTTTTTGAGATGCCGACTTGCTTGAAAATTTCGTCACCGATATCCGCCTTTCTCATGCCACCCCCCTACGTGACCACTGCAACCCGCCGCGTTTCAGCCTGACGGGCTCCTCTCGCAATGCGATGAGTTTTGCTTAAGTTACGTGAGGTTATGAGACCTGTCAAGAATTAATTTGGTGAATGTTTGCGAAAATGCTCTAGCCCTTGGCGAGAAGCTTGTATTCAATACTGTCTACGAGTGCCTGCCAGGTCGCTTCGATGATGTTTTCTGAGACCCCCACGGTCCCCCACTTGTCCTTGTGGTCTCCTGATTCGATCAGCACACGCACTTTTGATTCGGTCCCTCGATTGGCGGCCAGCACGCGCACCTTATAGTCAAGCAGCTTTACTTCTCGAAGCTGAGGGTAGAATTTTTCCAATGACTTACGCAGCGCATGGTCAAGTGCATTGACCGGTCCGGCCCCGACAGCCGCCGTATGTTCGATGGCCTCTCCCACCTTGACCATTACCGTCGCCTCAGAAAGAGGAGCTCCATTCTCCTGTTTTTTTTCAATGATGACTCGGAATCCAAGCAATTCAAACGAAGGCTTGTGGCTCCCCATCGCCTTCCGCATCAACAGTTCGAACGATCCTTCTGCACCTTCGAATTGATAGCCCTGGTTTTCACGGTCTTTCAGCGTATGTATCAGCTCGTCGACCTTGGAATGGTTCTTTGGAAGCTTGATTCCGTAAGCTTCGATCTTATCGAGCAGGCCGCTCCGTCCCCCATAATCCGAGATCAGCATCCGCTGTCGATTACCGACTTTGGTCGGATCGACATGCTCATAGGTAGCAGAATTCTTCAACACCGCATGAATATGGACTCCGCCTTTGTGAGCAAACGCAGCATCGCCGACATAGGGCTGATGCTTGTTCGGCATCAGATTTGCCACCTCGGTGACGAAACTCGAAACAGTTTTCAGATGGCTCAAGCGATCGGCCAAGGCAGGCCGCTTCATCTTCAACTCCAAATTGGGAATGATCGAACAAAGATTCGCGTTCCCACATCGCTCGCCGATCCCGTTGATCGTACCCTGCACCTGCACGATGCCGGTCTCGATCGCCATCAGTGAATTGGCCACCGCCATTTCGCAGTCATTATGAGCGTGAATTCCGAGCGGAATCGGGCATTCTCGTCGAACCACTCGGCAAATCTCTCCGATCTCCCACGGCATCGTTCCACCGTTAGTGTCACACAGGATCACTCGCTCAGCTCCGGCCTCTACCGCTTTTCTGATGGTGGTGAGCGCGTACTCGGGATTCGTCTTGTATCCGTCGAAGAAATGTTCCGCATCGTAGAACACCCGGCGTCCCTTCCCGTGAAGGTATGCGATGGAGTCCGCGATCAACTCCAGATTCTTAGCCAGCGAGATCCCGAGGGCATCCGTCACATGAAAGGACCAGGTTTTCCCGAACAGAGTGATCGTCTTCGTTTCGGCCCCGAGCAATGCCTGAAGATTGGGGTCCTTGCGGGCTGCATGGCTGGCTTTTCTGGTAGAGCCGAACGCGATGACCTCGGCATGTTTCAGTGGGATCGTCTTAATAATCCGGAAGAACTCAATGTCTTTCGGATTCGCTCCGGGCCAGCCGCCTTCAATAAAATGAACCCCAAGGCTATCCAACTTTTGGGCAATGAGCACTTTGTCTTCCGCTGAAAAACTGACATCCTCCGCCTGGGCACCATCACGCAGCGTCGTGTCGTAGATTTCCAACGACGCTGCGTGATCGGCAGACAGCTTTCGCTCAAGAACCGGCTGTTGCTCACTCGAAGCGCGGGAAGAGCCGGATGGTGAGGTTCTGCGAGCCATGGGAAGAAAGGGTATCAGGAGCGGGACTCTCCTGTCGAGACGTCAAGGTCCGGCAATTCGCGGCAGCCTGAGTCACTGGCGATCAGCCGAAATTCGTCAAGACGTCCCCCCGTGCTTGTGTGCATGATGGGATTAAAGGGAGCCAAACTTTGAATGTATCCTCGAAACTCTTGATCAGGCAGCCGATCCACCTATCCGTCCCACCCCTCAAATCCATTTTTTCCATAGCATCGACTCACCGGTGATGCAGGCTCCGTCGAGAACGGACATCGACGGTCGCTTGTCACTGTGGATGTTGATCCCCTCCACCGGATCCCCCACTCCCATGACCGCTACCACCCTGCCCGCTGCCTCCCATCATTCCACCTCCCATGCCCCCACGACCCATGCCGCCCATCATCCCTCCCATTCCACCTCCCTGCCGCGTATCGCTCTTCATTTGCTCGTGATGGGCACGGTCCTTTTCTCGTTGATCAGGAGTCAATAGGGCCATGGCGCTGCGCTTACTTTTGATCGCCTCGAATAAACAGGCCCCTTCCGCTTTTTTTAGTTGCTCGACTTTCGCCTGAATCGCATTGAGGTCGGCCTGCTCATCTTCCGCCAGCGCATGGAGTTCAAGTTTTGCCACCTTGACATCGGCTTCCAGCCGAGCTTCGGTTCGTCTGAAATCAAGCTGCAAGGCCTTGAGCTTGCCGATTTGTTCCGGCGTCAGCCCGATCTCCTTGGCATGTTTCAGCAGATGTTTCAGATAGTGCCCGCTATGGTCATCTTGGGCCTCCTGATCATGACCACCGTGCATCATCATTCCCTGGCCTTCGTCCGCAAGGCCCAGGAATGCGACCATCGCGATAATCACCGTCGCTCCCCTTAGCCCAACAATCCGCTTCGTCATAACCATCACCTCTCACGTTAGACAATCGGAGATCCTGTATCCGTGGTGTTAGGGCCTGTTCCTAGGCACCCAACACCCTCCACTCACTCAGATACCGGGATTGAAATCAGCACACCGCCCAGCACGTCGTTGAGCTTATAGTCACGCCTCGTGCTACGGGGGTCGGCGTTATGACAGGTCACACAACTTGGCGAAACGGCTTGGTCTGCGTAAACGGCTTGGAAGGATCGACCGCCGCCCTCCTTGACGAAGCCCTTGTACGGCTGCTCGGGATGAGCCATTACCGCCTCGAGTGCCTTCTGTTCAAACTCGGTTCGCGGGCCGCTCTGCTTGTTGATCGGATTGAGGCTGATCAACCGATAACGCACCTTGCTTCCCGTCAGCTCGGCCAAGCTCGAGGATTCCTGAATGAATTGAGCCGGCAGAGGAAGCGCGTTTTCCAAACGCCATTTCTCCGACGATTTGATCGCGCCCGTCCCCCGCATTCGCTCCACGACGTGGACTGTATAAAATGTCCTGTCGGCTGACAGGACTGAATAGATATAATCCGTCACGGTCGCCAATGGAACGCTCTCGGGCGATTCCTTCCCGGCGTTACCCGCTTCCCAACTGCCAAGCACACAGACCGTGACGCTCAAGGCTCCAACAAGCCATTTCCTTGTTGACATGACACCCTCCCTTCGACCGAACCTCATCCAGCTGGGAGACCGACACAACAAGATGATAAAAAATGGCGAATCCCTCTCCTCTCGCTTGTGGGACGGTGGAAGTTCTTCTCTTGAAGATTATCCCCTGCCCTCGCAGTTCTTTCATCTCAGACGTCACTAGCTCCCACCCTGCTTAAACCCTACCTCCAAGGGTTTCGCCAAGATGTGTAATGTCGTGCTCCATGTGAAGCGGTGCCGGCCCAGTCATGCGCACCCGCGACCCTCGCCCTCAGCCCGCATCGTCTTCGATGGATACTCCAAGTCCGATCCAGGCCCTTAAGAGATCGTGGCGAGTGATTGAGTACGCCACCTTCCCATTCTTCTTCACCGGCAAGCTCAAGAGTCGTTTGTCCTCCATGATTTTCACCGCATCATCGACACTCGTCTCCTCGGTCACGGCGATGTGCTCCTTCACCATCACCTCTTCGGCTGTTAACCGGTTGAGATCCTTTTTGGCTTCCAGCGCCCGAAGAATATCGAACTCACTGATGAAGCCGACGAAAACACCTTGTTCGTCAACGATCGGTGCACCGGGCGTATGAGTGGCCAGGAGTTCAACGGCAACTCCCATCGCATTTTGATCACGACGAAACACTAGGTCGTTCGTTGCACGCAACTGCCCGACGGTCTTGAACCCTCCCATAGGAACCCCTGGCCCGGTTAGCGTAGTCATTGCGCCTCCTCCTGATTGATGGCTGATAGAGCTGAATTCGTTGTTTGTACGAAAGCCTCTCTCTCCTCTAATGATTGAGAGCCGTCCTCCTCAACATTGGATTCAGAAAAATTGAGTACGATTCTGATACCGTCACCACAATGCAAGACATGTGCGATGGGTATTGAGTGAAACTGCGGCTGGGGAGAGCTAACCCAAGCGGTGGGAGACCGATGTGATGCAGGAATACCCAGAACGAAATGGTCAGGTGGGGAAAAACGCGACAAAAGAGTGTGATGGGCCGATGGCTTCTGAGCGCTTAGTCAGTGCTTCCAATGACCTCGTAATCGACCCTCGGTCAGGTGATGCATGCTTCGTTAAGAAACGGCCAAAGACTTTCACTCATCTATACCGTCTCTTCGCCCTTGATGTCCCCTGCCTTGCATCCCATCCATACCTTCACCCGGTCCCATGCCTCCTCTATGACCCCTCATGCCTGGTCCATGTCTCCGGGAAAAGGTCCGCTCATACTGAATGAGGGCCCAGATCTCTTCATCGGACAAGACCTGACCAAACCCGATCATCCCGGTGCCGGGCGAGCCATGTTTGATGACCCAGAAGACTTCTCCTTCCGTGCGATGCCGCCAAAACCCGTGGTGCTGAAAATTCCGAGGAGCGGGATTCAGTTTGGTGCCGGCAGGCCCTTTGCCGTCTCCGTTTGCTCCATGACAGGTGAAGCAGGTGCCCTTGCCGTTGTAAATCACCTTACCTTGCTCAATGACCTCGGGAGTATTCGACAAGGGGCTCCTGAGAGCCCTAGCTTCGGCCAGCTTATCGGCGGGCACTCTCGGCTGCATCATGTGCCGCTCTGCTGCAGCGGCGGGGATCGCAAAGACAACCACGACAACCAATAACAGGAACCGGCTCATCTTCATCACCCTGTTCCTCCATTCATTCCACAAATCAGAACATCACGTTCCGATCACGCTCGGCGACGGCTTTGACGTAATCCGGCATGCCTTTGATGGAAGCGCCGGCCACCAGATCTGCTACGCCAATTTGTCTGGCCACGGCACAGGCGCCACACACCCAGATCGGCACACCAGACGCCTGGATCGCGGCGAGTAGTTCTTTCAACGGAGTCAGGTTCACACCAGTTATGTGATCAGCCACGCCTTTCCTCCCCAACGTCACAGCTTCATTCCACAGCCACAGCACCACGTCATGTCCTTGTTCCTTGGCCGTCTTGGCTGCCATGAACGGCAAGGTTGCCATCGTGGGATCGTCTGTTCCTCGGCTGCCGGAAATGATGAAAGTCGCCATCGTCTAGTACTCCCTTCCTGTGTGGAATGTCATGGTTTGAGTGACGCTATCGTTTCCAGTGATGGCGCGAAGAATGTCGCGCCTGTGACGGCCCGGCTGAATTCCATTAATCGATCGTGTTTCCCATCGTCTGCCGTCCCCATCATGCGAGCCAACATCAGGTCGAAAATGTCGAGAGACTTCGTATAGGCGCCGAAGTTACGCCCCGCTGCATGGGCGGTTCCCCGACGAGAGCCGATCCCAGAGGCCGGAACCGATACCAAACGTGCGGAAGAGTCATGCCCTCGTCTCACGAATTGCGAGCGCCTTCGCCGTCGGGAGAATATCCCCTATTGCCTTGACCCATGCCGAGCGCTCGGCACCATGGCCGAATGTAAAGGTGAGAAAATAGGCATGAGGGCTCCCTGCCACAAGGACGTCGATTGCGATGTCGGCATCAGCCATTCCGTTCTACTCCGTCGTTCCTCAATCGCATCCGGCTGCATCCAGCTGTCGGCTCTTAGACTGGACCTCATTTCTTCACACCGGGCGCTGGAGAGCAGGTATTGATCCCCAACAGCGAGGACAGAGGGCAATATCCCACCACCCCGGTGAGCAGTAGTATAACCCCCACCGCAAGGGAGGCTCCTGCAACGGCGGTTGAAACCCCCGCAAAGAGGCCGATCATGATCGCCAGTAGTCCTGCTCCAATTCGAATTGGTCTCTCAATCCCTCCCACATTGCACTTCATTGCCACACCTCCTCGCTAAATCTGAGCGCTGTTGATTCGCCTGTCACGATGATATGAGACAACGCGCGCACATTGGATTCACCTTTATGGTTGTCCACGAGACTCAACCCCGAGCGTGCGCACATAAGCCAAGACCTCCCACATCTCTTCATCAGGGAGGCTGTATTTCCACGCACCCAGGGCAGTATTCGGTTTGCCTTCATGAATGCGTCGGGACAACGTGCCGTCGAATCGATTTTGGACAACAGACGAAATGAGATCGATCGGCGTACCATTAGCCGTCAATGCGTATGACAATGTGCGTCTTTATTCGTCAATCACTTATGTTGTTTTGTTGATATCGCGCGGAGAACCAGGAGTCGATCGGCAAAAACCTCCGCAGAGCCGCTTCGCCCAATGATGCGGAATGCTACAGAGTTTAACCTTGAATCACTTGAACTAATGTTTAGTGGGTAGTATCCTGGCTCATTTCCACCGCTCATTTCCACCGCTCATTTCCACCGCTCATTTCCACCGCTCATTTCCACCGCTCATTTCCACCGACCGCAAGTCGACGGCAGATCTTACATAAGGAAAGATGTGCCCTTCGAGTGAGGATGAAACGTTCGGGAAGAAACTCATTTGCGGTTAGAAACAGGGAAATTCTTTGAATTTGCTATCAAGCACACTACCCTAGTCATCGGTGAAGGGATAACCGGTAACAGTTATTAGAGTTTTGTCAGAGTCGAAGTCTGGGTGTCGCGCGTACATGTTTAAGCTTCCTCCCCGGGCCATCCATAGCCTCCCTGATCTCTTCGAACTTCGATGCCGGCAGGAGCCGGATAGGCTTGCCTATGCCCTCATTCGTGACAACCTCGAAATCGAGAGTCAGCTGACCTATGGTCAGCTTGAACGCAGGGTGCGCTCGCTTGCCGGCCATCTCGCGCGGGCGGTTTCACCGGGAACCAAAGCTCTGCTGCTCTACCCACAGGGACTCGAGGCCGTGTGCGCCTTCTGGGCATGTGTCTGTGCCGGTGTCGTGCCGGTTCCCGCCCCGGCTCCCGATCCCGTCAGACAGAAACACAGCCTGCCGAGACTTCGCTCTATTATTGAGGATGCCCAGGCGTCGCTTGTGCTCACGACCTCCGGCATCCAGACTCTGTCTTCTGAGCTCTCAATCGCGAAGGGAGTGGGTCAGATTCAATGGGTGACGACTGATCAACCCAACGATGAGGTCGACTCGATTGAGTTGCCCTGCCCTCCCAGCACCGCTCTTGCCTATCTGCAATATACCTCAGGATCGACGGCCGCTCCTCGTGGGGTCATGATCCGTCATGGGAACGTGCTTGCCCATTGCAAAGCCTTGAGTCTGGCCGGAGAAGTGTCGGACAACAGCCGGTCACTCTGCTGGTTGCCGTACTTCCATGACTATGGGTTACTGCATGGAATCATCGCGCCGTTCTATGCCGGTATTCCCGCCTATCTGATGTCGCCCATCACGTTTCTGCGGCGGCCGCTACGCTGGCTTGAAGCGGTGGCCCGATTTGCCATTACCCACAGCGGGGGACCGAACTTTTCCTATGAAGCTTGCCTCAGGACTGTACGGCAGCAAGAAGGGTGGCAGGGTGACTTGAGCAAGTGGATGGTCGCCAGTTGCGGCGCCGAACCAATTCATCCGGATACGGTTGAGCAGTTTATCGCCATTTTTGGTTCGCGTGGCTTCCGAAGCAAGGCATTTGCCCCGGGGTATGGGCTTGCGGAGGCCACGCTGTTGGTAACGATGAAGCGGGCCGGAGCCGAACCGAGCTTCTTGCATGTAGACGCCGACTCCTTGGCCGACTCGATCGTTAAAGAGTCCCCCGCATCGCAACAGCGAACTCGGACATTGGTCGGATGTGGGGAGCCCCTCGAAGAGACTCATATACGGATTGTGAATCCTACGACTCACCGCGAGTGCCCGCCAGACCTTGTGGGAGAAGTGTGGCTGGCTGGAGCCGGGGTCGGTTCTGGATACTGGGACAAACCGGAAGAAACCGACACCACATTTAATGCCACGATCGCTGGGTCAGGAGAGGGTCCCTATTTACGAACCGGCGATCTGGGATTCCTCCACTGCGGAGAGCTGTTCCTGACTGGACGTCTCAAAGATCTGATCATCGTACGTGGGCGAAATTATTATCCTCAGGATCTGGAGTGGTCGGCCCAACAGGCGCATCCCGGCTTGCGACATGGAGGTGGAGCAGCCTTCTCCGTTGAGGGCGAGACCGGAGAGCTGGTGGTGCTGGTCCATGAGATCGAGAAACAGCTGCCTGAATCCAACCTGAGGGAAGTGGTGAGCTGCATCCGTCGCGCGCTGGCCGACGAATATGAACTCGAAATCCACAGGGTGGTGCTGGTCAAGTCCGGCACGATCCCCAGAACCTCCAGCGGAAAAATTCAGCGGGGCGCCTGCAGAGCCGCCTTTGAGTCAGGCCGACTTGCCGTAGTCATGGCGAGCACGCTCGACCTGGCTCCGGAGTCGGAAACCGATGGAGCGCCGAACGAGACTCCGCAAACTCCCGTCGAGAAACGACTGGCCGATATTTGGCAAGAGGTGCTCGGAGGACAGCATCCGCACCGCCATGCGAACTTCTTTGCACTCGGAGGCAATTCGCTCCTCGCAGCACAGGTTGTTGCACGCATCCTCGATATCTTCCACGTCGAGCTCCCGCTCAGTGTGCTGTTCGAATGCCCGACATTGTCCGCGCTCGCCGCTCGGATCGGTCAACCGAGCACGAGTCTGAATGCCTCAGATCGTGCCGGGGAGGGAGATGGGTACAGCAATGTCGACGGTGGAACAGGGAGTTCACCCGTTCCGCTTCCTTCGGCATCCCCAAGAGAAGGCAGGATTCCCCTTAGTCCTTCGCAACAGCGACTGTGGTTCCTGGAACAAGTTCGCCCTGGGAGCGCGATCAACCATATTTCCATGGAGGTGCGCCTACGCGGGGCGGTCAACCCAGAGGTGTTGGAGCGGTCCGTGCAGGAAATCGCCCGTCGTCACGAGATTCTTCGAACTCGTTTCGGATCGGAGCGAGGCGAGGGATTCGCAGAAGTTTCCTCTGAGGCAATCGTCACGATCAGACGGCAAGATTTCCAAACATTGGACCCTCTAGAGCAAGAAATGCAGGTACGGCAATTCCTACGAGCGGAGAGGAGCCGGCCGTTCGACTTACGACAGGGGCCGCTATTCAGAGTGACCCTGCTGGCCCTTGAACCGACTGTGAATGTCCTCGCTCTGACGGTCCACCGTCTGGTCGCCGATGGGTGGTCTCTCCGTATCTTCTGGAAAGAATTGGCCCTTCTCTGGGAAGCCGGTGGCGATGTTCAAGGGGCTCGCCTTCCCACATTGACCGTTCAGTATGCGGACTATGCCGATTGGCAGAGAGCCAGGCTTGATCACGGCCTTCGTGAGGTCCATCGAGCCTACTGGGTTCGGCAGTTGAGCGGCGCTCGTTCTCCCGCTGAACTACCGGCCGATCGTCAGAGGCCGCGAGTGCGCACGTTCGAGGGAGGTCTGCGATCGCGATCGCTTTCTCCGAAACTTTCGGCCGACCTCGACCTCTTCTGTCAGCAACAGAACGTCACAACGTTCATGGTGCTGTATGCCGTCTTTGCGACTTGGCTGCGTCGTTACACACAAGAGTCGGATATCGTCATCGGATCGATCGTGGCCGGCAGGCGTCGGAGAGAGATCGAAGACATGATGGGCTATTGCGTCAATACCGTAGCGTTGCGGTCCGAGCTCTCGAATGGGATGACAGGACAAGAATTGCTGAAGCAGGTCCGCCGGGTGGTGGTGGACGCCTATGACCATCAGGACCTACCATTTGAAGAGGTCATCGAGGCGCTGTCGTTACACCGAGAGCGTCAGCTGTCTCCGCTGTTTAACGTCATGATCGTGTGTGAAGATGACCCCTTGTCCACGTTCACCGTCAGGGATCTTGAGGTCGCTCATCTCCCCTGGGAGCCGACTGCGTCGGAGTTCGATCTTGTGTTGATGGTGGTCAACAAGGCTGACGGCCTGGACTTGGCGTTGCTCCATGATTCCACGATTTTCGATGACTCGACGATCGACCGCATGTTGGGGCAGCTTGAGATCCTTCTTGAGGAATTTCTCGCGAAACCTGAGGCTCCGCTTGACCAACATTCATTGCTGACCACCGAGGAGAAACGGCACATTCAACTGACGTGGAACGAACCACGTCACTCGGCCTCGGGTATCCATGCGCTCATCGAGGCGCAAGTTGATCGGACTCCTCATGCACCGGCTGTCACGTGCGGAGACCAGTCTATCAGCTACCAAGAACTGAACCGACGAGCGAATCGAGTCGCTCGCGCGCTCCAGAAATTAGGGGTCGTTCCAGATCTCCCGGTGGGTCTCTGTGTCGAGCGCTCGGTGGACGCCCTCGTGGGCCTCCTGGGCATTCTCAAAGCCGGGGGCGGGTATGTTCCCCTGGATCCCTCCTTCCCCAGTCATCGTCTCCAGCTCATGTTGGAGGACGCCCAAGTTTCCATCGTCGTCACACAGGCACACCTCCGTACCCACCTACAGAGTTATCGAGGCCAAATCTGTGATCTAGAAACCCTGTGTACATCCACTCTGGGCGGAGCGGAAGAGGAGAACTTAGCACTTCCTGTTTCCCCTGATCAGCTCGCCTATATCATCTACACTTCTGGCTCGACAGGGCACCCCAAGGGCGTGGCCGTGCCACACCGCGGTCTGGTGACCTCTCTTCAGGCCAGACTTCAGTACTATCAGGAACCGGTTTCCAGGTTTTTACTGACCTTCTCGCTGGCCTTTGATGGGTCCGTGACGGGCATATTTTGGACCTTGCTGCAGGGAGGGGAACTGGTCATTCCATCAGAGACCGCCCATCGAGACCCAACAGAGCTGGCAACGCTCATCGAGCACCATCGCATCTCGCACATCGTGTGGGTCCCTTCTTTGTACCGTGTCGTGCTGGGTGAGGTGTTGAGTACTCAGCTGGAATCGCTGCTTGTCGTCATTACTGCCGGAGAAAACCTGCCTCTTGAACTTGTGCAACGGCATTACCAGCTCCTGCCTCATGCCGTGCTGTACAACGAGTATGGACCAACGGAGACCACGGTCTGGTGCAGTGTGTATCAAACGACTCGTGAGGAAACGGGGGCCCGCGTACCGATCGGCAAACCCATCGACCATATGCAGCTCTATGTGCTGGATGGACGCCTGCAACCGATGCCGATCGACGTACCGGGAGAACTCTATATCTCGGGAGAGTGTCTGGCCCGCGGCTATGTCAACCAGCCGCAGTTGACCCAAGAGCGGTTTCTTGCGAATCCCTTCGTGGCCGGCACCAGGCTCTATCGGACCGGTGACCTAGCGCGGTACCGCGCCGACGGCAATGTGGAGTTTCTGGGAAGAGTGGATCAACAAGTCAAGCTGCGTGGATATCGGATCGAACTGGGCGAAATCGAATATGTGTTGAGTAACTTCCCGGGCGTGCATCAAGCGGCGGCGCTCCTTCGGGAGGATAAACCGGAACAGCACCGGTTGGTAGGCTATGTCGCCGGCGAGCCATCACTGAGAGAGACGCTCGACCAGGTTCGCAGTCATCTTGCAGCTCGGTTACCGCACTACATGGTGCCATCCGTCATTCTGTGGCTGGAGACGATGCCGCTCAGTGCTACCGGGAAAGTGAATCGACATGCGCTTCCCACTCCGGAACTCACAGCCGGTCGGGCGGCAGCCAGGATAGCTCCAAGAAATCAGGTCGAAGAATCATTGGCTGAGCTGTGGAAATCAGTGCTTCAAGTCCCCGAGGCAGGCATCCACGACCATTTCTTCGAGCAGGGAGGCCACTCTCTGGTGGCGACCCAGCTCGTCTCCCGGATACACGAGCTTTTTGAGGTCGACGTCTCCCTACAGGCGCTTTTTGAGCGCCCGACCATCGCGGCATTGGCCGAAGAAGTCATACGGTTGCGCCAGAGGGAAAAGGCTTCCGTGATGCCGCCGATCGTTTCGGTGCCCAGGGACCAGCCGCTCCCGCTTTCCTATTCTCAACAACGCATGTGGCTCATGCATCAGCTGGCTCCTCAGAGCACGGCGTATAACATGCCGTTCGCGTCTCGGCAAATGGGACGCCTCAACAAAGCAGCCCTTCGGAGTACGATCGATGCCATCTGTAGCCGACATGAGGCATTTAGAACGACGTTCATGATGAGGGGTGATGGACCGGTCCAAGTGATCCACCCCTTTCGCTCTCCCCATTGGACAGAGGTGGATCTTCAGGACGTGCCCCTCGAACATCGACGACAGCAGGCGGCTCGGCTTGTCGAGCAGGAAGCGAACCAACCGTTCGATCTTGAGAAGGGCCCACTGGCACGGTTCCTCTTGATTGAGATCGAGCCCGAGGACTATGTGTTGGTCCTCACGATGCATCATATCATCGGAGATCAGTGGTCGTTCGGGATCATCGGGTATGAGTTTGCATTCTTCTACAATGCGTTTTCGCAAGGAGAAATGCCTGCGCCAAAGGCGATCCCGCTTCAATATGCCGACTATGCGGTGTGGCAGCGGCGTTGCCTGACCGACGACCGCCTCAGCACACAATCGGATTATTGGCAGAAGAAGCTGGCCGGACTGCCGAAGCTTTCCTTGCCGACCGATTACACACGACATCTGGTGCAGACATTTAACGGCTCACATCGCATGCTGGAGTTGCCTACCTCGTTGATCGAGCGACTGAAGCAATTCAGCGCTGAGCACAATGTGACGGTGTTCATGACCCTGTTGGCCTGTTTCCAGATTCTCCTGAGTCGCTATTCCGGCCAATTCGATGTGGCCGTAGGCTCTCCTATCGCCAACCGGACTCAATCCGCGGTCGAGTCGATCATCGGCTCGTTTGTCAATACGCTCGTCCTGCGTACCGATCTCTCCGGCGATCCGACGTTCATCGAGTTGATGGCGCGGGTGCGGGAAACGGCGCTGGAGGCCTATGCCAATCAGGACTTCCCCTTCGATAAATTGGTCGAGACGATGCACTCCGCTCGCGACCATAGCTCTGCCCCGCTCGTGCAGGTGCTCTTCAATGTACCGAATGCTCCTATCGGAGAAATCAACGTCCAAGGATTGAGCTGGGTGCCGTTCGAGGTGGAGACACAAGCGGCGCAATTCGACTTGAGCTTGACGATCGAGACGGAGTTTTCCCGGAAAGCTTACTTGACGTTCAATACCGATCTCTTTGAGCCCCAGACCGCTGAACGGATGTTGGGTCAGTATAAGGTCTTGCTGCTGACCGCCTTGGCGAATCCGGACAGTAAGTTATCCGAGCTTCCGACCGTAACGGCAATCGAACGCCGACAGATGTTGCAGGATTGGAACCGCACGCAAAGAGATTACCCACAGTCTGAATGTTTCCCCCAACTGTTTGAGGCACAGGTCGAGAGGACGCCTGACACCGTGGCGTTGTCGATGGGACGAGAGGTGCTGCGGTACGGTGAGCTCAATGCCCGAGCTAATCAGTTGGCGCGATATCTCCAAACGCTGGGCGCCAAGCCTGGCGTGACGGTGGGTATTGGTCTAGAGCGATCCTTCGAGATGGTGATAGCGTTGATGGCCGTGATGAAAAGCGGTGCGGCCTACGTGCCCCTTGACCCTGACTATCCACGTGATCGTCTTCGGTATATGTCGGAGAACGCCTCGCTCGCCATTGTGCTCACATCTGAAGCGCTGGCGGATCGGTTTGATGCTCAAGTCTGCCGCAGGGTGTGCCTCGATCGAGAATCGGGTAGGATCGCACGGGAGTCGGACCATAATGTTCCTCCGTCCGCCACGCCTCATGATTTGGCGTACATCCTGTACACGTCTGGGTCGACGGGCCAGCCCAAGGGAGTGGAAATTCCACACCAAGCACTGGTGAACTTCTTGTGTTCGATACGACAGGAGCCGGGATGTTTACCCGAGGACGTCATGCTCTCCGTCACGACGCTCTCTTTCGATATCGCCGGATTGGAGTTGTATGTGCCGTTACTGGTTGGAGCCCGTGTCGAGATCGCCGATCGCGCCGTTGCCATGGACGGACGACAACTGCGGGTTCTTTGTGAAGCTGTTCAGCCGACGATCATGCAAGCGACTCCTGCCACATGGCGAATGCTCGTTGAGGCTGGATGGCAAGGCAGTAACAGATTGACGGTACTCTGCGGTGGAGAGCCCCTTCCACCCGATCTTGCGACGCTCTTGTTGGATCGGAGCGTCGCCCTCTGGAATATGTATGGCCCGACCGAAACCACGATTTGGTCTACGATCGAGAGAATCGAGCGGAGCGATGGGGAAATCACTATCGGAAGACCGATTGCCAATACGGAAGTGTATATCCTGGATCAATTCCTCCAACCGGTTCCCATCGGAGTCTCCGGGGAGCTCTATATCGGAGGCCATGGGTTAGCCCGAGGCTATTGCGGGAGGCCGGATTTAACGCAGGAGCGGTTCATTCCTCATCCATTTTCTCAAGAGCCGGCGAGATTGTATCGAACGGGAGACTCGGCACGGTATCGCCCGGATGGACGCATCGTGCACCTCGGCCGATTGGATCACCAAGTCAAGATCAGAGGGTTCCGAATCGAATTGGGCGAGATCGAGACAGCGTTGAACCGCCATCACGCCGTCCGTCAGACCGTCGTCATAGCAAGGGACGATGACCACGGTGTGAAGCAATTAGTGGCGTATCTGGTCTGCCAGGAAGGCTCTATTCCAAGCCAGCCGGAACTTCGCGCGTTTCTGCGGGCCGAGATTCCTGAGTATATGGTCCCGTCGCTCTTCGTCTTTTTGAAGGCCATGCCCTTGACCGCGAATAACAAGGTCGACAGGAAAGCATTGCCGGCTCCGGACTCCACTCGCGCGAGTAGCCCCGTTCACGTCGCGCCTCGCGATCGGATGGAGATACAGATGGCGGCCTTGTGGCAACAAGTGTTCGAGGTCGACAAGGTCGGCATTCACGACAACTTTTTCGATCTCGGAGGCCATTCACTCAAAGCGGCTCAACTGTTCCATCTCATTGAACAGGTATTCGCCCGGCATCTTCCGCTTTCCACGCTGTTTCAAGCGCCGACTATCGCCGGTCTCACGTCGCTTCTTGTGGAGGAGCACCGGACACCCCCATGGCAATCGCTCGTCACCCTGCAACTCGGAAGATCGGCCGCCCCGGTGTTTCTGGTGTCGGCAGCAGCAGGAGGAGTGTTGTGGTATGCGCAGCTGGCGAGGCTTTTGGGTCAGGCACATCCGGTGTATGGTCTACAAGCCAGAGGGTATGATGGGACAGCGGAACCGTACGACTCCATGTATGAGATCGCGAGGCATTACATCGCTGAATTGCGTTCGCGCCACCCCCATGGTCCATACGTGATCGTCGGCATCTGTACGGGCGGGCTGGTCGCCTATGAGATGGCGCAGCAATTGGCCGAGCAGAACCAAGAAGTCACCTTGGTTATCGCGAACAGTTGGCATCCGACTTCGTATACCTCCTATAAGTACAGTTATGATCTCCCAGCTGCGCTCGCGTTCCCGCTGGAAATCCTTTCCGTCACGCTGAGCGCCTGCGGCGAGCTCCGTCGAATGCCTATCACCCAGTGGGGTCAAGTCCTGAAGTACCACGGCAGTTTGCTTTTGTCACGGTTACGACAACCGGCCCCGAAGGAACCGGTGGAGCTTCGGTACAACCATATGCGACTCGCGATATTCCGCGCGGCCGCCCGTTATACGATACGTCCCTATCGCGGACACATACTGAACATTGTGGCAGCGAAACGGATCATGGAGCATGATACCAGGCGTGTCTGGAGCGAACTGGCGGCCGAAGGGTGCCGGACTGTTGAGATTGCGACTCGGCGCACGACGGACCTGCTTATTTCACCGCACGTCGAAGAGATATCCTCCCACATTCGTCGCTATATCGCCGAGCGTTCTCTCGATGCCCCTCGGCCGCATAATAGGGCTGCGTGATCTTCGTCGCCCAGCTTCGTCCACCCGCGAAGCGACTATGGGCATTAATGGCAACAGCGTGGTGATTTCCTTCCTACCCATTGAGCGCCTCACCGATACAAGGCAACTGGATCATATCCGTCTTGAAGAGAATGCCGTTCACCTGTGGGGGATCGAGCTCACCGGGTCGCGACACTGTCTGGAGCGATGCGGTGGCTGGTTGGATGAAGTCGAGCGGCACCGAGCGGCTCGCCTAATCCGGGAGGATATCCGGCAGCGGTACGTGTTGGCTCACGGAGGCCTCAGGGCAGTGCTGAGTCGGTACCTTGGAGTCGACGCCGATGTGATCGCGCTGAATCGCAACGCAACAGGCAAACCCTTCCTGACGAAGGAGTTACGAGACCGGTCGCCGATCACCTTCAATTTGTCTCATGCCCATGACCGTGCGCTCATTGCAATCTCAAAAGGGCAGGAGGTCGGAGTTGATCTTGAGTTCGTTCGTGCGGATATCGAGGTTGCGAATCTATCCAAGCGTTTTTTTACTCCCTCCGAACATACGGCGATCATGGAGGCGAGCGAGGAGCGGCGCGCCACGATCTTCTTCCGCTACTGGGTCGCCAAAGAGGCGCTGCTCAAGGCACAAGGTGTCGGCCTCGGAGGACTACCCGACTGCGAGATTGTCCTTGAGGGAAATGGAACCGACACAGAGGTTCAGGCCCGATTGGGCGCTCAGTTTTTAAATATGTTGAGGGTTCAGCTGGTTCCCTGTGAAACGGGATGGGAAGCAGCGGTGGCTGCTCAGCAGCTAGATGAGGTTAAACATTGCAGCCTCGACAGCCTGTAATCGCGCGCTGTTGAGTTCAAGTTTTCCGCCGAATCCCACACCGGCTCCATCAGCGTCTGCACTCAGGCGAGTGCTGCACGCATTGCCTGAGCCAAGAGCCGATTTGATCGAGCAACCCGGCAATCGCTCGGTTGGCAGCCTGCACGCCCCCATAGGGATTCTCGCTCGTGGCGTTCTCCACGACCTCGAAAGTCCGCGTGCTCAAGATCGTCGACCCTTGCAGGTCGATGAGCTGCGTTCTGACCATCACCCTCACGCGACTGGGATGTTGGAGAAACTCCTGCTGCAACAGAAATCCGTGGGTATCAAGACGATACTCTCCGCGGATCGAGCTCGGCAACGGAATCACAGCACGCCACACATCATTCTGCTGATTGAGCGCCTGGACCATTAACGGGGCGAACATACGCGCCGGCGTGTCGGCCCATTGATTCACCGCGTAGTACTCCAGTTCGTAAGGACGCTTGACATACACCATGCGTTGCGTCTCAAATCCTGGCTCAGCTTGAGGCGGACTCACGAGGAGCACAGGTCCGTCAAGCTTGCCAGGCCGGACCTCGCTGGGCCATCCATCAAGGCTCAATTGATAGGTATGGATATTCGAAGCATCCGTGCGAGGCGACAGGCAACCAGCCGCCGTCAACGCCACCAGCCCACACACGACATGTGCCAGACGATATTTCATCATCTCATGACCGTTCGCGATTTCGGTGCTATTCCCCCGGTCCACGTGACGGGGACTTTCGTCCAAACACCAGCGAGCTCGGCTCTCGCTCCAACTCCCGCGCCACACGGCTCAATGTACCAGTAAGCTGCCGCAGCTCCGTCACTAACAAGCCGGCCTCGGGCAGAGTCCGTCGGGTGAACTGTTGCAGTTCGGGTCGGGCTTCATTGACGACGGCTCCAACCGTCTTGCTCGTGCGAGCCAGTTCGTCCGTCGCCGCGCCCAGCGCCACAACGCTCTTGTTGATGCCGGCGAGCAAGGTCGGAACCTCCGCATTCAACGACGCCGTCAGCTTCACCAGATTGTCGGCGCTCCTGGCAGCACCATTCAAGCTCTGCTCAATCTGAGTTTTGTGGGCCGCAATGGTCTTGGCTACATCGGAGAGATCCTTGATCGTTTGTTTCAGCGTGGCGCGATTGTCGTCATCCAAGACCTTCGCCGCCCCTTTTGCCGCTGCATCAAGATCACGCAACAGTTGAGACAAGCGTTCTTCCGAAAGCAAACGGGAGACGGCTTCATCCAAGCGGAAGAAGAGAGAGGGGCCGGTCTTGATGACCGGATACGCCTGTCCCTCCTGGGCCTGCAGCGGGGGAGCGTCTCGGCTTCCTCCGGTCAAATTGATGGTGGCTAGACCGGTAAGCCCCTGCGTCTCGAGTACGGCAATCGTATCGGTCTTGATCGGCGTCCCATGCATAATGTCCATGGTCAGCAGAACTTCCTCTGGGTTATTAGGATTCAAGTCAATGGTCTTGATTCGCCCCACGTCGACACCACGATACTTGACGGTGGAATTGACGCTCAATCCTGCGACCGACTCCTTCATATAGGCCTCATAGCGATCGTAGGAACCACGGTAGTCCGTCTTCCCTAGCCACAAGATTCCAACCAGGACAGCCGCGCCCAGAAACGCCACGAACGAGCCGACCAGAATATAGTTGACCTTGGGTTCCATCGTTTGTGCCTTCAGCCGGGCGAATTTCGCCGCTCGTCTCTCATCAGATGAACGATTCTTCCATCAAGGTATGCTTCACGCGCGGCCCCCCTCGTGGTTCCAGGCCGCCTGTTCGCGCGCCGCCCTTCCGCGTGGACCTTGGAAGTATTCACGGATGACGGGGTCGTCCGATCGAGACAATTCCTGCATCGTGCCGATGCCTAACACCGTTCCACGACCGAGCACCGCCACGCGATTGGCGATCCGCCACAAGGAATCCAGGTCGTGTGTCACCATCACCACCGTCAGCCCTAAGAGACTCTTCAGAGAGAGGACGAGATCATCGAATCCTGCGGCGATGATCGGATCGAGACCGGCTGTCGGCTCGTCGAGAAACAACAACTCCGGATCCATGACGATCGCTCGGGCGAGCGCGGCCCTTCTCCGCATCCCTCCGCTGAGTTCGTTGGGATATTTCGCGGCACTGTCCGGCGGCAATCCCACCATCGCGATTTTGGCAGCGACGATGTCGCGGATCAATCCGGCACTCAGCGGCGTATGCTCGCGCAAGGGCACGGCAACATTCTCCGCCAGGGTGAACGAACTGAACAGCGCGCCATGCTGGAACATCACACCGAACCGGCGGTGGATGGGATGGATATCGCACGCTTCCAATTGCCGGCTGTCCACTCCAAACAGCCGGATCGTTCCCGCCGACGGTGTGATCAGGCCGATGATTTCCCGCAACAACGTGGTCTTGCCGCACCCGTTGCCGCCCGCAATTGCGAAGATTTCGCCCCGACGAATAGACAAACTCACGTCCTCATGCACGACAGCCTGTCCAAACTTCGTCGAGACATGCTGCACGTCGATCACCGGTATTTCGATGCTCGTGGCAGATGGCATCAGGGACTACCTTTCAACCGACCGGACCAAAGACTGAGGTGAAGGGTTTCGCTTCAGCCTGAACGTCAACCTTCCTACTGCACCTCTACAAGTCCCACCAATTGAGCAGGATGCTGCAGATCGCGTCGAATACGATCACCAAAAAAATCCCCTGCACGACACTGATGGTGGTGTGTCGGCCCACATCGTCCACGCCGCCTCGAATTTGGAATCCTTGATAACAGCCCACCAAGGCGATGATCGCCGCAAAGAACGGCGCCTTCCCCAAGCCGATGAGAAAATGCCGCACCGGAACGGCTTCCTCGAAGCGAGAGACAAACTCTACGAAGCTCACGTTGAGCTCCCCTAAAGCAATCAACATGCCGCCGAACACGCCCACCACATCGGCGTACACTGTCAACAGAGGCAGAGCGATGACCAAGGCCAGCGCGCGAGGCAACACGAGCAGATTCATGGGCGAGATGCCCAAGGTCCGCACCGCATCCAATTCTTCCGTCACCTTCATGGTGCCTATCTCAGCCGCATAGGCGGAACCCGAACGACCGGCGATGAGGATCGCCACGATCAACGGGGCAATTTCACGCAACAGCGAGATGCCGACCAGATCCACGATAAAAATGTTCGTGCCGAACTTACGGAGCTGTTCCGCGCCCTGATAGGCGATCACGACACCGACCAGAAACGTCAGCAGGCCGGTGATCGGCAAGGCGCGCACGCCGTCCAGTTCGACGATCCGCAAGAGCGTCCGCCATCGAATGGAACGTGGCCGCACCAGTGCTCGGCCGAACGCGATGGTGCTTTCTCCGACGAATGCGAGTGCGCGAATCGTGGCCGTGCGTCGAGACCGCAGCACGTCCGCCATACGATCGATCCACCCAGACCGACGGACGGCGGTTCCACGCTCGAGTTGGGTCCATTGCGACTCCACCATCTCAAGCAGTTCGGCGAATTCAGGTTTCAACCCTTGCAGAGCGGTCTGCTGCCCCTTGCGTCGTACGCCGTCGATGCAGCGCTGCAGGATGAGCGCGCCGCCCGTATCCATCGCGGTCACTTCGCCGACATCGTACTGGACGGTGGAAGTTTCAGGCCATCGGAGCGCTCGGCCTCCCCGTTCCAATTGAGACAAGTGTGGGAGCGTCCAAGACCCTCGGCAGTGGATCACATTATCTTTGACGGAGATGGTTGCCTCTTCCACCTGGTTCACTCCATCAGCCGCCTTGACTCTTCACGTCATCGAACATTCTCTCGATCACCATCCTCTCCGACGACTGCGGGAAATCATCATGCTCGATTCAGGCTGCCTCCAGGATGGTTTTGAGCTCGGCTCCGGTAATCACTTCGCGTTCCAACAAGAGCTGCGCGCCTTGTTGGAGCGTCGTTTTCCTTTCCTCCAGCAATCGCCTCACCCGCCCGTACTGCTCGTCGATGATCCGTCTCACTTCGCAATCTATTTCACGGGCGGTCGCTTCGGAATAATCGCCCTTTTCAGAAGCGACCGGAAGCTGAAGGAATTGAGGCTGTCGCTCTCGTTCCAACGTGATGGTGCCGAGCTTCTCGCTCATGCCGTAGGCCTTCACCATGCTTTTTGCGATGTCCGTGGCCTTGACGAGGTCGTTTTGCGCTCCCGTGGAGGCTTCTCCGAAAATCGTTTCTTCGGCAATCCTTCCACCGAGCAGCACGGCAACTTTATTCTCCAATTCCGATTTCGTCATCAGAAACCGGTCTTCCGTCGGAAGCTGCAACGTGTAGCCGAGCGCCGCCACGCCGCGAGGAATGATGGAGATCTTTTGTACCTGATCGGAACCTGGTATGGAAAGAGCGACGAGTGCATGGCCCGTCTCATGGTAGGCCACTCGCTCCTTTTCCATCTTATTCAAGACACGATTCTTCTTTTCCAAGCCGGCGATGACTCGCTCGACCGCCTCGTGTAATTCAGAAAGCCCGACCTGATCCTTTCCCCGGCGCACCGCCAGCAACGCCGCCTCATTGATGATGTTGGCCAAATCGGCTCCGGAGAACCCGGGGGTCATCGCTGCGATGTTTTCGAGATCGGCATCGGGACCAAGCGTCACCTGTTTGGCATGTACACGAAGAATGGCGAGGCGACCGACCTTGTCAGGACGGTCTACTACCACATGACGATCGAACCGGCCTGCCCGAAGCAACGCAGGGTCAAGAATCTCGGGGCGATTGGTCGCCGCCATGAGAATGACCCCGATGCGAGGATCGAAGCCATCCATCTCGACCAGCAACTGGTTGAGCGTTTGCTCCCGTTCCTCATGCCCCATGGGGCCAGCGCCACGCGCTTTTCCGAGCGCATCCAGCTCATCGATGAAAATAATGCAGGGAGCTTTGCCCTTTGCTTGTTCGAATAGATCACGAACCCGTGCCGCGCCGACCCCGACGAACATTTCGACGAATTCCGAGCCGCTGATGCTGAAGAACGTCACGCCGGCTTCACCGGCTACGGCGCGGGCCAGCAAGGTCTTCCCGGTGCCGGGCGGGCCGACCAGCAGGATTCCTCTGGGAATCTTCCCCCCCAGCTTGGTGAACTTTTCCGGTGTCTTCAGGAACTCAATGACTTCCCGCAGTTCCTCCTTGGCCTCATCCACCCCGGCAACATCCGCAAACGTCACCTTGATGTCCTTCTCCACATAGACCTTCGCCTTGGACTGACCGACCTGCATGAAACCACCCTGAGCCTGACCCAGTCGACGAAAGATGAAGAACCAGATACCGCCGAAGAGGGCGACCGGGATGACCCATGACAGGAGATCGCGCCAAAAGGTGGATTCAATGACACCGGTAAACGTCACTCCATGTCGGTTGAGCTCACGGACGAGGTCCGGATCCTCGACCCGCACGGTCGCAAAGGCTTGTTGCTCTTTGGATTCACCCTCGGGCTTCAATTTTCCGGTCAACACTTGGCTGGTCACGGAAACTTCCGCCACCTTCCCGGCATCCACCAATCGCTTGAATTCACTGTACGGAAGTTCTTCGATTTTATTCAAGGCGTGAATAAAATCGTGCACGATCACCACCGCCATGATGGCGAGCAGGACGTACCAGATGGAAAAGGAGACTTTCTTATTCATCGGCATTGCTCCCCCACAAAGATGAAGAGGGTTCGTCTCGACGCAGGTTGAACCTTGGCTGATTCCCCGGTCTACCCACGATTTCAAAACATAAAATAGACGCCGACTCCCAACGATTGGGTCTTCTGCGAATAGAAGAACTGCCCATAGGGATTATATCCATGATAGTAGTTGAAGAGAATCCGAAAACGCCGAAAGGAAACGAGCTGAGACATATCGAAGCCCATCAACAGATTCGTGTTGATATACCAATCCTGCGCCTCGACCGACTTAAAGTCCGCCGTCAGGACCGGCGTAAAGAGGATCGGATTCGTGAGCACGCCAAAGAGATAGGATTGGCCCCATGCGGTCGGTGCCCGCGCCTCGAACCCCCAGTGTATTGTACCGCGGTCGAGCGTGGACGGTTGGCGGTTGATCTTCACCGCTCCTCCCCCGTACAGGCGCATCCATTTCTGGAAATCATAGGACAGAATCAGGTCGACTTCTTCAAATTGAAGACCAATCGACTTAAAACCAGGGTTGGCTCCAAGGAATTCATCTCCGATGTGACTGCTCTGGTGATAAAACCGCAGCCTCGCCGACCAGTTTTCCTGACGCCAGGTCAGCGGGATGCCGGCATTGAAATCGACGTTCATGAGTTCGGCATTCGACGTGTCCAAGTCAAACTGTCCGAATATCCCGGTCAGGAAGCTGATCTGCCATCCGTTACATCCGTTGCGCCTGGTATACACCCCAAAGTTTCCCCCAATGGCGACCGTTCCGATGTTCGCGGTGGTCCCTTTGCTGAGTGATTGCGTGGATTGCCAGAGGGCAAAGGACTGTAGCTGCTGCGGGTCGGCCAAGAGGGGACGGAAGACGTCGTCCGCCGGAAGCACTTCGCTTTTCGCGTTGTCAACTGATTCCTCAGGACCTTGCTGAAACCGGCAATCCAGCAACTCCCTTGGCTTCCTGTCATCCGGCTTCTTGTCATCCGACTCGTCCGCCCAGGCTGGTCCTGTCAAAAAAAAACCCCGATGCCGAGCAATCCGATAACCCACCGATGGCAGGAAAGCACTGTGCGTCCCATCCTTCCTCTCTCACTCCGGCCCTCGTGCATGGCGCAAGCTGGACGCCGTTCCCTACGTCTCTTCGATAGCACATTTCTGTCGTGGAATTCACATGTTTTGTCGCGCATCGCAGCCGGTCGGTGGAGATTTTGCCGAAGAATATCCCCCTACGCCAAGGGCTCGGAGAACACCCACTGCGCATATCTCCTCGGCTTCGCAACCGTGACTTCTTGCATAGGTGGGTAAGGAGTTGATCGATGCGCGAGTGAGGCGCTAACGATTCGCGCAGGGCCGCTACAAATCATAACGGCCGGCTGCCTCGGGCTGGTAGAGGACTGCTTCGATCCGCACCTTGCGCGTCCCCGCCGGCACAAGCCAGTCCACCGTATCGCCGGCCCGGTAGCCGAGAATGGCGGTGCCGATCGGGGCAAGAATCGAGATGCGGTTCTTCTCAATATCGGCATCGGCGGGGAAGACAAGCGTATAATTTTTCTCCTCGCCCGATTCCATATCCTTGAGGCGAACTTGAGAATTCATCGTGACCACGTTATCAGGAATCGCGGTGGGCTCAACGATATGGGCCCTGTCCAGCTCATTCTGCAAACTTTCCAGATAGTCCCGGTCCCGCTCCTTGAAACTGATCCCGACCTCCAGCAGTTCCTTTAAGCGAGCCAGATCGAACTTGGTGATGTAAATGTCCCGAGATTCCATATCCATGCTCCTTCTGTTCATAAGTCCAGCTTCGTCGAAACCACCGGGCGAAAGCCCGAGGCAAAGTTCGACGTCCTCTCGGAAGATCAGAGGCGACCATGCACCGTCTCTTGCCGAAGTTGCCCCGCCATCGATGGCCCCCTCGTTGCGCATTCTTTTGTTATGGCTCTGCCACCGACAGCGGCATCATGCGGCTGTGGTTGGCGGTGAACTTCGGGCTTCGGACCGTGAGGACGGGACAGGGAGCCTGACGAAGCACAGATTCAGCCACGCTGCCGTACCGCAGACGCGTCAGCCCACGCCGTCCGTGAGTGCCCATGACGATCAAATCGGAGCGCTGCCCGCGAGCATAGGTCACAATCGACTCCGATGGAATCCCCCCGAGCACGACCGACCCTGCCTCCAGACCACGCCCCCTCACCACTTGCGCAAGGCCATCCAGTTGAGTCTCCCAATGCGTCCGCTTCTGGACCTCCTGCTCGATCCGGCCCAACCCCAATTCCAGGTCGAAGTAGATCGGTTCCAACACATGGACGATCGTGAGTCTGGCTCCAAAGCGATCGACCACCTGAATCGCATACTCCAGCGCATCAAGAGACGGACTCGAGAAGTCGACCGGCACCAGCACATGCCGGATGCATGGCGGAACATCCGCATCCTTTTCACCATGAATCGGGGCGACCCGGACCGTCAGCGTCGGACACGGAGCCTGCTTGATGACACGCTCTGCCGTGCTGCCCAGCATGATATGGTCCAATCCGGTCCTCCCATGGGTGCCGACGACGACAAGGTCGGCGCGCTGTTCGAGCGCAGTCTGCCCGATCTGTTCGCTGGGAATGCCTTCGCCCAGATGCCAATCCACGTCCAGCCCTTCCTGTTTCACACGAGCCGCCAGCTCGCCCAAGAGTCGCTCCGCCTCCTTCCGCCTCGTCTCCAGCAACGGATCGGCGAAGGGCGCGTCGAACTCCAGCCTCCGCAACTCCTCGACCACGTAGAGTAAGTCCACATGAGCAGAACAGGCCCGGGCGACACACATGCCGTAATCAACGGCGCGCCTCGCACAGGCGGAGAAATCCGTGGCGATGAGGATCCGATTAATCAACAAGTCGTTCATGCAGACTCCTTTGCTTGCGCGCCGTCCACTGTTCCTCGGCATCCGAGAAGCAGCGGAATGGTCGGTACCGGGCAACCGGTGGATCGCATTACATGCTCCACCGTGCCGTAAAAAAATATGTCATAGTTGAGTCGATTTTTTCCAACGCGGACACACATCGTCTACGAGGAGATACCGCGGCTTCTCCAACAAGCCAAACGCCGTGACATGAGCCGCCTGCCTGAGCTGGACATGCAGCTTCATCCACCAGACCGGCGCAGTGCGACGTCATGGTGACGGCCGACGGTTGCCATTGGCAGTATACAAACTTCCGGTCGAGCGGCGCCATGCCTCAATTCATATTCAAGCTCCTTCTCAGCTTGATCATCGCCTGTCTCTGCCTTCCGGAGGCAGTGTGGGGCGAACACTCAGAGAACCGCCAACCAGAGCCCGCCGGTCCCTGGTTCACCGGTACGCTGCTCTCGACCAGAGGTCTGACTCTCGATCGGGGGCACGCCGTTGTTCAACCCTACTTCTATTTCACACAATACGGTGGATTGTACAATGACAATTGGCGCCTTCAATCAGCGACGGTCTCGGACACGATCGTCCAGCAAACATACCTCATCTATGGCTTAACGAACCGGATCGACGTGGAGATTGCGCCGCAATGGCTCAAGAATTCCGCGGAAGGCGAGTCCATCTCCGGGTTCGGTGATCTGCCGATTCAACTCGGCTTTCAAGCGCTGAGAAGTGGTTCCGATTCCTGGGTTCCCAATGTCCGGATCTGGGTCCAGGAAATCTTTCCGACCGGACACTACAACCATCTCAGTCCCTCCATCAACGGTCTGGCCGGAACCGGAGGCGGCGCTTTCGCGACGACGCTGGGCATCGGAATGCAGAAAGCGATACCGCTCGGAGGGGATCATGTGTTCAGATACCGTGTGAATGCGACGTACGGTTTCTTCTCGTCCGTCACGGTACAGGGATTCAATGCCTACGGCGGAGGCTTCGGCACGGAGGGTCGTGTGGATCCTGGATCGGTGACGACTCTCATTGTCGCAGGAGAATATAGCCTCACGAAGCATGTGGATCTCGCGCTCGACATCGGGTTTCAGACGATCAATGCGACGGAGTTTTCCGGAACAACGGGGGTCGGAGTGAACGGTGAAGCGGCGGCGGTTGGAAGGGGATCCGGCAATTTGCTCACGATCGCTCCAGCCGTGGAATACAACTTCAATCAACACGTCGGCCTGATTGCCGGTCCATGGTTCAGCCTCAGGGGCAAGAACACCACGGAATTCTTCGGCGTTGTGGCGGCTCTCTTCCTGTACATGTAACCCCTTGCCTGCGCAATAGTCATGGCACCGACAGATTCCGTGGTTGAACGGATGTGATCAGGGGCTAGCGATCAGAACCTGTCGAAAACTGCGGGTAATGACGCGGTCTGCCGGAGGAATGGTCATGCCCGCCGAGGCGGGCATCCAGTCGTTCAGGATTTTCCTGGATTCCCGCGTGAAACATGCGGGAACGACGAGAAGAAAAGAAAATGGTCGACTGCGGAATCAGGGCTCAATTATCGATGCCCCTGGACATCACGGACCTTTCCGCATCAATGAGCTGTGTCGTCGGGCCAAATCTCGAGCTTCATGGCTGGCTTTCCGATAGTCTTCCGCCATGGCGCGAACATTGTTGATATGCATCTGCACAGTCGCGGGGTCGCCGGCAAAATCTTGCGGAAACTTTTCGTAATATTCGGCAATAAACTCCCATCGATCCGCTTTTGTTTTGAGGTTTTGCGCCTCTTCGCGATAGTACATCTCCAACTTTCGATGGTCGCCGGCCTTGATCATAGCCTCAAGGTCGTCCGAGGCAAGGGCCGGCACGCTCATCAGAAAACCGAGAGCCAAGCATACGCAGGTCCATTTCCCTATCATCATCGTAGGCCTCCTGCTATGTTCCGAACAATTCATCGTCTCCAGTACGAAACAGCCAGTCAATTCATCCGGCTCACAGGTCTTGCTTGCACCCTCCTTTCTGTCGAGCAAGAGCTTGATCGTGGCCTCTCTCGGCCATACCGATGACAATTCATCAACTGAGTCACATTTCACTCCGACCTGGCGCTGGGCCAAAGCCGCCACTGAACCGCCGAGAGGGGAGGAATATTCGCATGCTCAGCCCCCATGAATCCAGTGGATATTTTGTAGGCGCAGAACCCTACTTGCTCATCGGTGAGACCCGTCGGAGTCAATGGCAAATTCCCTTGCGTATTGTTGAGCTGGACGATTCCGCGTGGTTTCCATCCTTACCGCCTTTGGTCAAAATATCCTCATGGTCTAGAAATGATCACCTCACTCATGGCAAAACCATCCAAACTGGCGATTGGCTGGTCGGCGGCGGGATGGAAGATCAGAAGGACTGGGCTCGCACGTGGTGAACGCGGGATCGACACATAAAAGAGTAGAGAGATGAGAAAGGAAGGCTCCGGTCCGAAACAACATCCACATGAGTCGGGCGACGGCGGAGAAGCGACCGCGCAAGGGCGAGTCGTCGAAGAACCGTGCAAGAGCGAAGCCCGCTTTCGCAATTTGGCCGATACCGCCCCGGCCATGCTGTGGATCACCGAACCGGACGGCTCCTGCTCGTTCCTCTCGCGCGGGTGGTACGAGTTCACCGGGCAGACGGAACAGGAGGGACTGGGTCAGAACGGGTACGGCTGGCTCGACGCAGTTCATCCCGACGATCGCGAGCGGGCCGGACGCATGTTTCAGGACGCCAACAAAGCCGGCCGGCCGTTCAGCCTCGACTATCGCCTGCGACGGCACGATGGCGAATATCGCTGGGCGATCGATGCGGGAGGACCTCGTTTCGGACAAAACGGTGAGTTTCTCGGGTATATCGGGTCGGTGCTCGACATCACGGAACGGAAGGAGGCGGAGAAGGCGCAAACCCTGCTCATCGAAGACCTGAACCGGTCGCAACAATATTTTCGCGCGCTCTTCAACTGGACTCCCTCCGCTGTCGGGATCAGTACCGTGGCGGAAGGCAGGTTGTGTGATGTGAATGAGGGGTTCAGCCGATTGACCGGGTATACCCGAGAAGAACTGCTCGGTCGGACAACCTTAGAATTGGGGTTGTGGGCCGATCCATCGGAACGTGCAACCGTGATCCAGGAGCTTCAGGAGCAGGGTTCTCTCCACAATCGGGAAGTGCCGCTCCGGACCAAGTCCGGCGAGATCCGCTGTCTCATGGTCACAGTCGATTCGATCCGACTCGGGTCCACTCCCTGCTTGATCTATGTGGCCCATGACATTACCGAGCGCAAACGGGTGGACGAGACGCTCAAGCAGAGCGAGGAGCGGTTCGGGTCGTTCGTCCGGTCCACCGACGATGGTATCGTGACGTTGGATCGTCTAGGGCTGATCACATCTTGGAATCCAGGGGCGGAGAACCTGTTCGGATACGCCCAGGACGAAGTCCTCGGCAAACCGATGACCCTGCTGATGCCGGAACGATTCCGCGAGAGGCACGAGCGAGGGATCGAGCGGGCGAGCGCCGCCGGTCATCTCGCAGCTGCGGGAAACATGTTCGAACTGGCGGGCCTCCGCAAGGACGGGACGGAGTTTCCAACCGAGATCTCGCTCTCCTCCTGGGGCACGAGGAACGGGGTCTTTTTCACCGGCATCGTACGCGACATCACCGAACGCAAGCGGGCCGAGGCACTCCTGGAGGCGGAGAAGAAAGTCCTCGAACTGATTGTGACTGGAGCGGCGATGCCCGAAGTACTCGACAAGCTGATGCGCGAGACTGAAGCGCAGTCCACCGACGGCATGCTTTGCTCGGTGCTGCAGGTCGATGAGACAGGACAACGTCTATTGCACGGCGCGGCGCCGAGTTTGCCCGAAGCCTACAACGCGGCCGTTCACGGCCTTGTGATCGGGCCATCTGCCGGGTCTTGCGGCACGGCGGCGTTCGAGCGCAAGCCGGTGTTCGTCACCGATATTGCCGCCGACCCGCGGTGGGCCGGCGGCAAGGACTTGGCGGCGACCCACGGATTGGGCGCCTGTCACTCGGCGCCGATTCTATCCAGCCAGGCCCGGTTGCTCGGGACGATCGCGATGTATTATCGCCGGCCGCACAATCCCAGCGCTCATGATCGGCAACTGATTGAACGGGCAACACACCTGGCGGGCATCGCAATTGAGCGCAAGCAGACGGAGGAGGCCTTTCGCCGTAGCGAAGCCAATCTCCGCGACTTCGTTGAAACGGCTATCATCGGGCTGCACTGGCTGGGACCGGACGGTATCATCCTTTGGGCAAACCAGGCCGACATCGATTTACTCGGGTACACGCGCGAGGAATACATCGGACATCACATCGCCGAGTTTCACGCCGACGCGCCGGTGATCGAAGATGTTGTGGCCCGCCTCGCTCGCCACGAACGATTGCGCGAGTATGAGGCGCGCCTGCGCTGCAAGGACGGCTCGCTCCGCCATGTGCTCATCGACTCCAGCGCTCTATTCGAGGACGGCAAGTTCATTCACACGCGATGCTTCACGCGCGACATCACCGAGCGCAAAATGGCCGAGCTGTCGCTGCAGCAGAACCAGGAGGAGTTGCGCCGTCAGCAAGCGCAACTGCATGAGCTGACCGCGAACCTTCTCATGGCGCAGGAAGAGGAACGGAAACGGATTGCCCGCGATTTGCACGATGAATTCACCCAGCAGCTGGCCGCCTTGACGATCGACCTGCAAAGCCTGTCGCGCGAGGCGTGGGAATCGGATGCGCCGCACTCGGACCGCCTCACGCGGTTGGGCGACAGAGCGGAGCAACTCACAACCGATCTGCAGCGCCTGGCGCATCAGCTTCATTCCTCTCTCTTGGAACAAGTGGGCCTGGAAGCGGGCGCGCGCGAACTCGTGGAAGAGTTCTCCGCACGAACGGGAGTGACGGGAGAGATCGTCGTTCTGAATTTGTGGGACGCTGTCCCACTCCAGCCGGCGACCTGCCTCTATCGTGTGCTGCAGGAAAGTCTCCAGAATGTCAGGAAACATGCCGAAGCCTCCGGGGTCTTGGTCCGTCTCGTAGGAACGGCGCGTGGTGTGGGACTATGCATCCATGACGACGGGCGAGGATTTGAACGGTCGCCGGATGCCACGAAGCAGACGGGTCTGGGTTTGACCAGCATGGCGGAGCGGGTGAGGTCGCTCCATGGCACGTTTCACGTGTGGACCAAAGCCGGACAGGGTACGGAGATCCATGCCTGGGTGCCGCTGCGGAAGTGACAGGCGCCGGCGGATAGCCGATCGCTCACGCGGCATGTCCGGCTGTATCGGGACCAGCGGCCGCATGAGGCGGTGCGCCGTAGCAGGTTGCGGAAAAACTCGGTTGATGCCGAAAATATGGCCGGAAGTGTCCGTTCGGGGCTAACGCCAGAGTAACTCAGGATGCTCAAAAAGGCTGTCCAGCAAGGCCGCAGCGAGCGAGGGGGCGAGGCGTATCCTTTTCTCACCCGGCCCGCCCCGAGCTGCTCTTAGCAGCTCTTACCCGGTGGTACGTTGAGCCTCTGAGCGATGCGAGAACGCCGCTGGCGGGCTTTTTCAGCATCCTGATAGGAGACAATCATGATGAAGCAGCCCCGCGTCTTAATGGCCGATGATCATTCGATCCTGCTGGCCGGCGTGCGAAAACTGATTGAGGACCGTTGTGACGTTGTTGGAACAGTCGAAGACGGCCGGGCCTTGCTCGAGGCGGCGGATCGGCTTAAACCGGACCTGATTCTGATGGATATTTCCATGCCGCTGTTGAATGGGCTGGATGCCGCCCGCCAACTCAGGAAATCGCACCCCGACGTGAAACTCTTGTTTCTCACGATGCATGCGAGTCCACGGTATGCCACCGAAGCCTTCAAAGCCGGGGGAAACGGCTATCTCTTGAAGCAATCCGCTGTGTCGGAATTGCCCCAGGCGATCGAGGCCCTGTTGCAGGGGAAATGCTATCTCACTCCCTCCATCACCAAGCCGGTGATCGACCAGGCCATTAAGGCCAAGAACGAGCCGGCGATCAAGGGGGCCCTCACGGAGCTGACGCCGCGTCAGCGCGAGGTGCTGCAATTGATCGGCGAAGGCAAGGGAACCAAAGAGATCGCTGCAGTCCTGCATCTCTCCGTGAAGACCGTCGAGTTTCACAAGACCAGTCTGATGAAAGAGTTAGATCTCCATACCACCGCGAAGTTGATGCAGTACGCCATCACCCAGGGTCTGGCCAGCGACCAACCGTAGCCGGCTCCTGCTTCTTCCTGCCGCTCGTCGTTGCTCCTCCAGCAAGTACCTGTGCAAGGGAATCAATCGCTCGACCTTGGTCCTGGGAACTTTGGCTGTGAAACCAGTGTGCACCCCTAGTGTCAATATACTCCTGCTCTCAAATAGAGTGCTGTGCCAGGGGTGGAGATCGGACCATTCCGGCCCATCTACATCTTCCAGGTGACAAGGTTGGGAGGACTGCTCGATGGGAGGGGAGTGAAGAGATAGACGAACATGCGAAAAACAATGAACGGGTCTGGTCAATTGTCCTGGCCGGGGGCGACGGTGAGCGGCTCAAGCTGATACGGCACTCGGGGCGGGGGCCTTGCGGAACATATGGTTGAAGGAGACGCCATGACCGACCGCAGCACTGCGACGCCGACCCTCACGATCGCGATCCTTACCAGTCAACGCCTCATATGGTTTGGCTTGCAGAAAATTCTCGAGAGGAGCACGACCCTCCCGATGGTCCTGCGCCCCTATCCCGAGAGAACATCGGACCTGTTCCGCGCCGAAAGCCGACCAGACCTGTTCATCCTGGATCTGGGTGTCGAGCGCGACGCCATCGACACCATCACTCAGATTCGGGAGGCTGCCCCGACCAGTAAGGTCGTGTTGTTGTGTGGACTCGAGGACAAGGACCGTGCGCGCGAGGCGTTTACCGCCGGCGTCGACGGCATCATCCTCAAGGTGCAACCGCCCGCCGTCGTACTCGCGGTGATCGAAACGCTGTATGCCGCTGCGAAGCTCCCGGCGCCCGTGGAACGGAATGGCGCGAGAGGGATGAGCCTCGGGACCGACTTCCTGACAAAGGTCGAAGCCAGCCCCCCGCCGCCGGTGTGGCCCGAGGCCTTGACTGAACGAGAACGTGAGATTATCCGCTTGGTGGGCCAAGGCCTCTCGAACAAAGATATCGCCCACAAGTTGTCGATTAGTGACAGCACGGTCCGACATCACATGACGAGCATTTTCGACAAGGTCGGCGTGCCTAATCGACAAAAGCTCCTGGTCTACGCGCATCAGGTCCGCTCAGGTTTATGAATGAACGGTATTGGCGTTAGCCGACTCCGTTCCTCGATAATTTCCAGCTCCCCTCCATTCATTACCTCATCATGCCGACGCTTGCCTCACATCACTCGTTAGCTCCTGCCTACCAGGTATGTCCCGGCAATCTTCACATCGAAAACCGAGCCGATCCCTAGTTTCTACTGATTCCCCTCTGTACTAGACAAGTACCGACAGAGAACGAGTACGGGGATGACCTATGGGCATGGCACCGCTCCTTGATCGAGTCCGAATTGCGTTGGAGCAACATGGGATGGAATGCCCGATAGAAGCAGTAGTGAGGCTCTGTCCGGGGTTGACTTGGAATCAGGTGTTCCTGGCCATCCACCACCTAAGCAGGACGGCACAGGTTCGTGTGACGTTTGGATGCCGGCAGGACCTACAGGATGCAGACCTACCGTCCAGCGGAGTAGGGGCGTGCTTGCCCGTTGTACAACACGCCTAAATCATCCGGTGGAGGACGCCTTCGTCCTACCTATACGAACGGCCTGCCGGGATGTGTTGCTCAACGTGATCTCATGAGATACCCGGCCGGAGAATCTCAATGAAACGATCTCAAGATGTACCGCGGGATGATAATTCGATCCATGCGGAGACATCCATGAAAACCCCGGTGGTTCAGAACGTCGGGCACGAAACCAGCATTGTCGCTCGCAAAACGAGCTGTGTCCATCAGCGCCTCATCGAAACCGTTCTAACAAGAAGCGGTGAGCGAACCGGCAAGGTTCGTTGCCTCGAGTGCGGCGCCCTGATCGACGATCCGTATCTCAGTCGGCAGCAATTGCCCTCCTGAACCGGAGGTCTCTATGTCGGCACAGGCAGTCTCCCATCCCCAGCAGTCAACATATCATCCACAGCCGGTGAGGCACATTCGCATCTTGCTGGTGGATGATCAGTTTCTCGTCCGGCAAGGGTTACGGAAATGTCTCAGCCATCATTTCGACATCGAAGTGGTGGGTGAGGCGGCGGATGGTGAAGAGGCGGTGATGATGGCGGACCTGCTCAAGCCCGATGTCGTTCTGATGGACATTCACATGCCCAGGATGGATGGCATCGAAGCGACAGGCTCCATCATGCGAGCCCATCCACGTCTGGTCATCATCGGTCTCTCGTTTGACATGAGAAAGAGGAATCGGGAGGCGATGTTGCAGGCCGGCGCCCGCCTGTTGCTCGACAAGGGAGCGGCGCGTGAACAGCTGTATCATGCGATTTATGAGGCTGTGGGGACAAGCATGGATACCCGCTCGTCTGGCGACGCTACCGTCGCATAGCGAAGGGAGCTGAAAGCGTAAGAGGCTCACGCCACAGGGGAGATGTTCTTTAACACCGTCTGCACGGTCTGGTAAAGCTGTTCGACCGCCGCTTCCTTTGTCAGCAGTGTTGCGGCGCCTGCCTTCGCCATCGCGTCACGATTCTCATGTTCGGCGTTGACGGATAGCCCGATCACCGCGATGTTGGGATGGCGGGCTTTGATCTCGCGCGTCGCCTCGATGCCGTTCATCGTCGGCATGTTGATGTCCATCACCACGATAGTGGGCCTGAGCTTCTCGACCAACCGCACGGCGTCTCTGCCGTCCACCGCCTCTCCCACGACTTGGACATCCTCGTACCCCTCCAACATCGCACGGAGCCCCTGCCGCATCATGGCATGGTCGTCCACCAACAATAACCGAATTCGCGCAGCAGGGGGCTGCAAAGTTGAAGAAAGGTTTTTGTTCACTCCCTCAGCCTGCACCTTGACTCCAACCTCGCCGGTCTCAGCCAGCGGCAAGCGCAGCGTCCCCCTGGTCCCCTTGCTCGGCGCCGACTCGATCTCGAACGAGCCGCCGATCGCAGTCATTCGTTCACGGATGCTGAAGAGACCGAATTTTGATGACAGGCCTCCAGCGGCAGACTCCTCCGCCGCAGTAAGATCAAAGCCGGCGCCCTCATCAGACACTTGCACCAACAACTGACTCCCTTCATGTCGCATCGTGACAGTCGCTTTGCCGGTGCCGGCATGCTTCCAGGCATTCATCAAGAGTTCGCGGGTCGACTGAAACAGCAAGGCGATCTGATCTTCGGGCAAGTTCAGGGTCTGGCCTTGCGGAAGCTCCACGGTAACGGCCAAGTCGTGCTTTCCCATATATTCGCCCAGCCATGTGAGTCCGGCGGCGAGGCCATGGTCCCGCAACACCGGCGGACTCAACTCAGCCACGAGCGAGCGCGTGTATTGCAACGCCTCCCCAAAGATCTCTTCCGTTTCGTGAATCACCATTTCCACGGAGGGCTGTCCCACGACCAGCCGTTTGGCGCCGCCGAGTTTCAGCTTGCCCAGCACCAGCGTTTGCTGCAAGTGGTCGTGCATTTCCGTGGCCAATCGCGCTCGCTCGCGTCGCTCGGCCAGATTCAATTCCAGCGCCAAGGCGCGCAATCGTTGCTGGGACTCCACCAGTTTCTGGGTCCGCTCAGCGACTCGCTGTTCCAACCGCTCGTTCGCCTGTTGCAGACGCTGTTCACTTTCGCGGACTCGGCGCTCCGCCTCCGTGCGTTCCGTCAGCAGTCGGGTGAGCTCGCGACGCTGCCGATCGATCGCGAGGAATACGTTGACTTTGCTCTTGAGCACGTCCGGCTCGATCGGCTTGTAGAGAAAATCCACAGCGCCCGCCTCGTACCCCCGAAAGCGGTATCGCTCCTCGCGCGATCCGGCCGTGACGAAGATGATGGGGACCTGTTTGGCCCGCTCCACACCGCGCATCAACTCCGCCAGCTCGAAGCCGTCCATCTCGGGCATCTGTACGTCGATGAGCGCCAAAGCCACGTCGTGCAGCAACAACAGTTCCAGCGCCTCGGCCCCGGACTTGGCGCACAGCAATTTCACGTCATCGCGGCGCAGCAATTCAGCGAGCGCCGCCAGGTTGACCGGATGGTCGTCCACGAGCAACACCTTGGGATGGCCCGGCGATGCATCGGTCCGGCTCTCGATCACATCCGGTTTGTGCATAGGTCTTCTCGCTTGCGATAGATGCGTTCCTCATGTGCGCCTGCCCGTGCCAGACGACGAGTCAGTGACGGCCTGGCATAGCCGCGAAAATCATCCTTACAAGCCCGGCACAGCGCATCGAGCAACAGATCGATTTCGAGCACGTCGATAACACATGGTTCCTGACCAGTCTTCACCCTAACCTCAACCTCTCTATTTCGGCATCCAACTCCGCACCAGCGACACCAGTCTCTCCACCTCCAACGGCTTGGTCATACAATCGTCGGCGCCGGCGGTCAATGCCTGCTGACGGTCCGCTTTCATCGCCTTGGAGGTGAGCGCGATGATGGGCAAATGGCGCCATTCGGGTCGCTTGCGGATTTCGCGCATGGCAGTCAAGCCGTCCATTTTCGGCATCATGATGTCCATCAGGACCAGATCGATCGGAGCGCCTTCCGACTGGAACGATTCTTCCAGCGCAGTCAGGGCCTCTCGGCCATTCCGGGCTACCTGGACTTTGGCGCCGCGTGGTTCCAACAGACTCATGAGCGCGAACAGGGTGCGGACGTCGTCTTCCACCACCAACAGCCTGACCCCGTTGAGGTCCTCGTCTCTGCAAGGCGCTCGGGTGAGCAGGGTCTGCGGCACAGGCGGCAGGTCGGCGACCACCTGATGCAGGAAGAGCGTCACCTCGTCCAACAACCGTTCGGGCGACTTGACGCCCTTGATGGTGATGGACTTGGCGTAGCGACGGAGGCGCTGCTCTTCCTCCGGCGAGAGATCGCGGCCCGTATAGATGACGACCGGCGGACAGGAATACTGCTCCTCATGGGTCAACGTTTCCAAGAGGGCGTAGCCCTTCTCATCCGGGAGACTCACATCGAGCACCATGCAATCGAACCTCGTCGCGCCAAGCTGATCGAGGCAGTCCGCAGCGGTCCCTACGCCGACGGCTTCCACGTCACGTGAGGTCAACAGCGCTGTGATAGCTTCTCGCTGCGTCGGATCGTCCTCGACGATCAAGACGACGCGTCGGTCGCCAGACAGCCGTTCGCGATCGTCGGGAATTCGAGCATGGCCAGGGTCAGGAACCGTTGGCGCGAAGTGTCCTTCGAGTCTTCCAGACACAGAGGTTTCGACAGGCTCCGAAGCCGCCTTGTACCGTTCCGGCAGGAGCGCCGTGAACGTGCTGCCCTGCCCCGGTGCACTGGTCAGTCGTATTTCTCCACCCAACAGCCGCGTGAACTTCCGGGCGATGGACAGTCCCAGACCGGTTCCGCCGTACTTCCGGTTGATCGTGCCGTCGGCCTGGTGGAACGGCTCAAAAATAGCTTGGTGCTGGTGGTCCGTGATGCCGATACCTGTGTCGCGGACCGCAAACGCGATCCGACCATCGGACGCGCGGCTGATCTCCAACCGGACTTCGCCCTGGTCGGTGAACTTGATCGCGTTTGAGAGCAAATTATTGAGTACCTGCTCCAGTCGCTGCTGATCGGTCTCGATCGTCTCCGGCATCTCGTCCGCAAGCCGGACGCGTAGGCTCAAGCCTCTGTCCTCTGCCACCGGCTGAAACATGGCCGTCACATGTTGAGCCAAGGCAGCCACACACACTGGAAGCGGATGCACCTCCATGCGGCCGGCTTCCACTTTCGCCAGATCCAGCACTTCATTGATCAGCGCCAAGAGATCCCGGCCGGCCGATTCGATGTTTCTGGCATTAGCCACCTGGTCACGCGTCAGGTTGCCGTCGGCGTTGTCGCCAAGCTGCCGAGCCAGAATCAGCAACGCGTTCAACGGGGTGCGCAGCTCGTGGGACATGTTCGCGAGGAATTCGGATTTGTATCGGCCGGCCTGCTCCAATTCGCGGGCCTGGGCTTCCACGTCGCTCTTGGCGCGGGTCAACTCATCGTTCTGCGCCTCCAGCATGGCGGTCTGCTCTTCCAACTGCGCATTGCTCCGTTCCAGCTCAACCTGCTGCTTTTCCAACCTGCCGTGAGAGTCCTCGAGACTGGCGCTTCGCTCCGTCAGCTCCTCGTTCGCCGCGCGGAGTTCTTCGCTCTTCGCCTGAAGCTCCTCCGCCTGACGTCGGGTTTCTTCCAGCAACGCGAGGATGTGGACACGAGCCTGCGCCGAGCGAATCGCCACGGCGATCGACTCGGACACCCGGGTGACGAATTCCTTGTCCGCCTCGTTCACCGGATGAAGGAATCCCAGTTCCAGCACCGCTTTGATCGAGTGCTCCGCTGCCAGCGGAGCAATGAGCAGATGTCGCGGGGCACTACGGCCCAGTGAACTTCCGATGGTCAGATAGCCCTCCGGCACGTCGGGTACCACGATCACTTTGTGTTCAACGAGCGCCCGGCCGAGCAAGCCGTCTCCGGATCGGACCTCCAGGGGGAGACGGGCATCGGCCGGGACACCATACGTCGCCGTCCGGCGAAACGCCGGGCCGTTTTCGATGAACAAGGCGCCGGCCGGAACATCGAGATACTCGGCAATGGTGCCAATCACCCGCGATCCGAGCTGGTCAATATTCGGATCGCCCGCCATCCGCTCGCTCAGGAGAGTCTGGCCGGATTGCAGCCATTCCTGTTTGCGAACGGTGAGCTTATTGGTGATGAACTGATAGCCGAGCGCCGCCAAGGCCCAACTGGTCGCCACCCCGAAAATGCGATTCTGCATCGCAAGGAACGGATCGATACCGTGAGAGCTCAGGAAAAAGCCGACGAGTATCAGCAGCGTCGTTGCCATGGCCGTGTAGGCCGGCACAAGCGGCTTCCAGGTCAAGTATGAGAAGACCAACGGCAGGATATAGAAGACCCAGACAGCGATGCCGAGCTCGGTCAAAAGACCGCTGATGAATACGGCGCCGCTCGACAGAACGATGGCGCCATAGACCAGAGGCGTGGGAGTCCGTTCAAAACGAGTCATGTCACATTCGCATTATTGATCGAAGTGGAAAGACCGGCCTCACACCTCATCACCTCAGGTGTGCGGAGGGGCGTTGAGTCTACAATGAATCAGCGTCTTCAGTCCCTAGGAAAAGCCCTGGCCAAACTCAACGGATCGGTTTGAGGAAGGTGGAGGAGCAAGTTGGGCGACCGGTACCTCCTTCCGGCATGTGGGAGGCAGCAACGATCGGGCGAAGCGGCATCGACGTTTCTGTCGACGGCCTGATAAATCGCTTGAGACAGGTGTTGATACGCGGGTTCTTTGCGGGTTCTTTTTCGAGCAAATCGATGAGTGTCCTGTCCATGGAATTTCCCCCTTGCATGTTGGCCCTGGACCCTAAGAGAAAGAGGAGCCTTTATGAACTAGTAAGCAGCCTAGTTTGCCCGCTACGTTACAATGACTGAGCACCTTGATAAAGGTTCGGCGGATCACAGCGCCTCCTAAGGCTAAGCCGGCGCCATAGCCCACATCGGTCATTCTGCAACTTGCCGTGGTAGACCTTTGCAGACTCCAACTCATCAACAACCTCCCATACTATCGACCGCACAGACCGCTTTATGCGGAGGCTGCATTATGCTATCTTTCCGGTCACGAAAGCTGTATTCACGACGGCGGCCTGTATGCTTTTCCGAAATGGAAGGCCCACCGTCACAGGCAATCACAGCTGGGAGGGAAACGCTCATGAGGCAGACCCTTGGGGTGCTGGGTTTTCTCATATGCTTGACCGCGACCACGGTCTCCGTGGCGGCGCCGGAAGCCGAGACAGGCGAGCAAGACTTTGCCAAAGGGGAAGCCCTACTGAAGAAGAAGCAGTATGCGGAAGCACGCGCGGCGCTGGAAGCCGGCATCACGAAGAACTCCTCGAATGTGCAGGCTCATTTCAACCTGGCTGAGGCTTGTCGAGGCTTAGGAGCCTGGGCCTGCGCGGAAGAACATTACGAAGCCGCCTTGCATCTGGATGCGAAATCCAGGACCACCGGGATGAGAGACCTGCGGTTACGCAGGTTGGAGGTGTGGCGCTCGCTGGAGGAAGTGACGGCCTGGCGGTTGCTGGATGAAGCGAAAGATTTGATTGCCGGTGGACATGCCGACCCTGACCAAATGAAGAAGGCGGAGGAGGCGCTGGACGGCGCCAATGAGCTAGGGCTGAACCAAGAGCAACAGGCGGTCTATCAGCAGTTACAAGCGAAACTTCCTGGGCGGCGTCCGACCACCGTGCTGGATAGTCTGAAACCGGCTGAGACGCCGCTGGCGCTGGTGCCGGCAGGGGAATTCACGATGGGAAGCACCATGGCAGACGATGAAAAGCCGGTGCATCGCGTCTACCTGGACGCCTTCTACATGGACAAGTACCACGTGACCGTGGGGCAGTATGCCAAGTATCTGGAGGCGACGGACAAGGAGGCGCCCCCGGAGTGGGATATCATGAACCAACCTCACCATCAGAAACGCCCCGTCGTCAACGTCAGTTGGTTTGACGCCGCCACCTACTGCAAATGGGCCGGCAAACGCCTGCCCACCGAGGCGGAGTGGGAAAAAGCGGCACGAGGGACGGATGGCCGCCTCTATCCATGGGGCAACGAGGCACCCACGAGGCTCCACGCGAATTTCGGCAAAAAGAAATGGGCGAATCATATGGCCTTGGTTCCGGTGGGGATGTTCGAACTGGGCAAGAGCCCGTACGGCATCTATGACATGGCCGGCAATGCTTGGGAATGGGTCAACGACTGGTATGACCATGACTATTACAAGAAGAGCCCGGGAAAGAATCCTCAAGGACCGAAGACGGGTAAGTCAAAAGTCGTGCGGGGTGGGAACTGGCTCTATGTTCAGGACTTTCTTCGTTCTTCCTTCCGTTACAATGCCGAACCATCCGGTCGGCAGTTCGGCTACGGGTTCCGTTGCGCAAAGAGTCCGTAGCTATTGAATATCAATGGGAAGGGCCACGCCAAAGATTCATTCTACTCAGGCTTCGCCGCTCCTGCTTGTACTGAACCTTCGCACCGCTGTGCCTCTATTTGTTCGCTCCGAATCTGTACATGTCATGACAGGTGGTGCAGCGAGCGGTCATGCTCGATAGGCGGTGCAAGATTTGCTGAGGCGTCTCGTGCCGCGCGATCGCGTCCGCCAACGCATCCATGTCTTTGTGGATCGACATGCCCATCTGCTTGAACGGTAGCGGCAACTTGGCCATGATCGTCGGCTCTACATCCGCCGCCATGCCCATTCCAACCGCTCTCGCCGTTGCTTCCATGTGCTTTGGATCAGGATCGGGCTCTCCCAGTCCCCTGATAAGCCCATCCACCGCTTTCAAGAGCAGGCGCATTTCAGCGAGGATTTGATCGCGTTCTGCCGCTGCCAGAACTATTTCCGTCCGGCCATCGCTTCCCGTTTTCGTCACGCCCTTGACAAAAAACCATCCTCCCACGCTCAGCGTGACGACCCATAAGGTGATGGCGGTAATACAATAATTTCGCTTCATCCTATTCCTTTCACGAGTCGGCCTCTCAGGCTACTGCAAGAAAAGAACCGAATAGCCCAAGCTGTCATAAGGTTTTACGGAGAATATTCAGACGCTTAGCTGAATCTCGTGAGTGAGACGGTGGCTCTTTGCTACAAGCTGCCAAGAGTCCCTGTCGCAGAAGGCGACAACGATAAGAGTTCACTCACCACCAAGCTGATGTTGTCGGGCGTCGATCACTTGCTCCGCAACCCATTCCTCCGGTGAAACCACAAGCGGTGAGATAGGAGTGCGTTGACTGGCGTGGATTGTTCTCGCTCAGCTAGGACCGAGCCAGCATCGTTGCCGCGATCACCACAGCTAATGCGACGAGCAACGAGACACGCGGCAGCCAACGGGCGGTTTTGAAGACAAGCTGATCACTGGGAGTTCGCTGGGAATCTGGTATGGCACTGACCCGACTGACCTGAGGACCAAAGACAAGGTCATGGAGGAGGGTCAGGAACAACAACAGGGCGACCAGCATCAACTTCACGGTCACAATCCCCGGCCACGAGGCAGGGTTGGTCACATGCACACCCCGTAGGGACAATAACATCGGGCCGGTGATGAGCAATACTGCAATGGCAACCCACACGATAGGGCGAAATCGTAGCGCCGCAGAGCGAAACAGCGCCATGAATTCCGGCGCCGCCTTCCGGCCTCTGACTAACGGAGCCAGGACCAACGAGAGAAACATCATTCCGCCGATCCATGTCACGGCGGCGAGGATGTGAAGGACAACCAGGGTTGAGTACATGCAGCCTCAGTCGTTGAAGAGCGCTATCGTTATGACATGAGACAAGAGACAATGAACAAAGATGATTTGCTCTTTCCCGGCGTTGTGAGTTTTAGCTGTGACTTGGTGCGGCGCAGGCGAGGCCGGTCTGTTGTCCAGTCTGCTCGAAGGAATCCGCCAGATTGCCGGTTAAGGGGACCTGTCGTTCATACAGGGTGAAGTGATAGGGATCCTTCGCCGTGAGACCGTACTTGTCGATGAGCATCTGATGTTGCCCTTCCGTCTGGATGTGGTAGCGCACCTTCGTGTTTAATTTGAGCCCGGCGCTATCTTCTGGGAGTCGATACTCGAACGTATAATCCCGGCTGGCCAACGGCACGAGACGATTGTCATACAGCTCGATGATCGCCGGCTGCCACATGATCCATCGACCCATCGTATCCGATTGCTGTTCCAACACTTTTCCGTTTTGATCCTCGACGGCAAACTCGACCGTGAAGTGGCGATCAGGGTCTCCCGTCGGGAGTTTATGTCCTGCGCCCGCATTGATCAACGTCAGCGTGACGCGGACCCTGTCGCCGGGTTTGGGTTCCGCCGGATCAGCCACCACTTTGACGTCGATCGCCCGCTTGACCATTGCTGGGTCGTGTCCGCCACGCCAGAGATGTTGACGGCCCTGGCGGATGGGACCGCCCACGACGAGCGGCCGTTCGACCTCCGGCATGTGACAGTTTTGGCAGATGAAGCCTCGCTCCTTACTCCAGTAGCCGTCTTCAAATTCAGGATAGGTGCCGCATGGCCCTCCGTTATAAAACTGCGCCGGTCCCCCCACGACGCTATGGCATCGATAGCACATCTGGGTCGTGCGAAACATAGGATCGTACTTCGTCGGATGGGGAGCCTTGGCATCCTCGAACGGTCCCAGGATCACTCCGTCTCGGACATGGCAAGCAGCACAGGTCACGCCTTCCCGCTGGTAGTTCGCATCATAATGGGGATTCGGCTCCTGCACGGCGCGTTCGACTCGGTCTCGCGGGATCTCCTTAATCAACGTCGGTTGCTGATTTTCCAGCGGCGTATGACAGTTGAGACAGACCCACGTGTGTTTATCCTTCGTCCAATAAGCCTGGAAGAAGGGATCGTCGTAGGCCTGTGCATGAATAGTGGTTTTCCACTCCTTGTAGATGTCGACATGACAGGTTCCGCAGGACTCGGCCTTGAGGCTTGTCAAACCTTCCGGAATCCTTTGATGGGGAATGGCAGAGGCATAGTCCGACCGTAGTCCAAAAATGACGACCGGCTTGACCTCGGTGTAGTACAGGTATGTGAGCCCCCCCAGGACGACGAGCCCGATCAAGATTCTCTTGAACCACTGCATCGATCTCTCCGTTTCCCTGCCCCACGATCGACATCATAGGGTACGGGCCTCTCTGTTATCGGTCGGGTTGCGAAGGAGGAACAAACTTACGATACACCACGGGCATGAGAAATAGCAGACCCAGCAGCGTGAACGCGAAGAGGAGCCGAGGAGAAGCCAATTCGGCGAGCGAATTGATCGTACCCAATTGACGGCCGGCAAAGGTGTAGGCAAGACTGCCTGGGATAATGCCGAGCGCTGTCGCGGCGACGTACGTCCCTACGTTCACTCTCGTCAATCCGGAGAGGAGGTTCACGAGAAAAAAGGGGAACAGCGGAATGAGCCGCAACGTGAGAAGATAATTGAAGGCGTTCTGGGCAAAACCCTCCTGAAAACCCGAAAGCCGGTCGCCGAACCGTCGTTCCACCCAGCCACGAAACAGGTACCGAGCGGCCAGAAAGGCGACTGTGGCTCCCGCCGTGGCTCCGATATTCACATAGAGCGCGGCCCACAGAGTCCCAAAGAGAAACCCTCCGGTAAGCGTCATCAGGGTCGCTCCCGGCAACGAGAAGGCGGTTTGGGCGACATAGGTCAGGATGAACAATGCCACGGCCGATACGTAATGCTCTTCGGTAAAGGTGAAGAGCTTGTCCCGATTGGCCTTGAGTACGTCGAGGGAGACATAGGCCATGAGGTCGAAAAAATAAAAGGCGCCGATTACGACCAGAAAGACTGCGGCGACGACGGCCTTTCCTTTCATTGAGGCCTGGCTCCGTAGATCAGGTGTAAGGATCTGTTCCTCAGCTGCCATTGCAACCCTCCGTCCGACTCCGTACAGTAATCCGTCACGATGTCGGGAGCCTCACATCTCGTGAAGCATGTCCTGCTGGTGGTGACGAGTCTCCTCCTGACCTATATTCTCGCCTTTATCACGCTGATGATCCGCTGGATGAATTTTTGGATCCGCGGGTCCTACTTTGCTTCCTATCAAACTATTTTCTTGATCACACTGACGATCTTCATGCTGTGGTGGTTACGTCGACATCATACGGGACCACTTCCCGTTTCCTCAACCATCCTGTACTCGATGGTCGTGGGATATGTATCGGGGTTGATTGCGATGACGCTGTATCCCATCACTCAACCGGATGGGCTTCAGCAGGTGGCCATGGGGCTCCGCTTTCCCACACCTGGAGCCGTTGCAGCGTTCTTGTGGTTCCCCGTTCGGATGCTGGCCTGGCTGTTTGGCGGCATTGCCGGCTTGATCATCCTCACGATGAGCCGACGATTCAAGTTTCTCTACCTCGTAACACTCACGGCATTCCTGTCAAACCCGATGACCGGAAGAGCGGGGGAGGAACCACCCTATCAGCGTATCGCTGCCCTCGCTCACGGCTCCCCCATGCTAACCGTCGGCGAAGGGTTGTTTTTCATGGGAACTCCTAAGACGGGGCATGACCCATACAGCCTTGATCTTCCTTATGATGACACCGAACAACCACAGCGTCGCGTGTGGTTGGATCAGTTTGAGATCGATCGAGACGAGGTCAGCCTTGGAGAATTTCTCCTGTGGCTGAACCGACAGCACCGTTCCATTCCAGCCGAGATACGTAAACTGATCGACCACATGGTGACCGTCCATGCCGCGTTGCCGGATACCCTCGCCCGTTGGCCGGCACTCTACGTCACCTGGACCGAGGCCTCGGATTTTTGCCGCGCACAGGGCAAACGCCTTCCGACCGAAGCCGAGTGGGAAAAGGCCGCCCGAGGAGAGAAGGGTAATCTCTTTCCTTGGGGTCACACAGCCCCGGCAATGGGATTGGCTATGTTCGGACAGTACCATGTCCACGAAATACCCATCGTGGCTTCTGTCGAGAGTGGCGAGTACGGCCGAAGTCCCTATGGCCTGCATCACATGGCGGGGAATGCCGCCGAATGGGTCGAAGATTGGTTTGGGATCGATTACTATGCGACCATGCCAGACCGTAACCCGCGGGGAGCAAGGCAAGGGCGCTACAAGGTGGTGCGGGGTGGATCCTGGAAGAGCGCTCCTCCATTGCTGCGAACGGCCACGCGAAGCGGCGCCGCTCCGGAGCAGAGAGCTGCGACCACCGGGTTTCGTTGTGCCAAATCGATTCGGTAGCGAAGGAGAAGTCTGCCTTATGAAAACGCTGATGATGATGGGATATCTTGTGTGTGCCCTAGCTGCTACGGATCTCGCCTCAAACGCTACACCCTCTCTGGGCGCAGCGACCAGCCCGACCGATGGGATCGGTTGGAAGCTCTATACGAACGATCGCTTCGGTTTTTCCGTTCGTTATCCGGACGACTGGCGCCTTGGCAACCCGCTGCCGGGCGGAATCGGAGTGACCCTGTTTCCGCCGAGCGAGCACAGCCTGGTCGCATTATCCGGCCACATGAATGTGGTCAGCGGCAGCAGCCAGGACGGGCGACAGACGCTTGACGAATTCGCCGCATCACACCGGCGCGTCATTACGCAGCTCTACGACAAGAAGAAGATGGAGATCACCTGGCAAAAGGATGCGAACACCAGCCTGGCCGGTTTTCCCGCAAAGCGCCTGACCTTCACCTATCAAGACGACCGGCGCAATGCGATGCTGGAGGTCCACATTTTTTCATTGGGGCGCAACGAAGGGCGCGGCGTGCGGATTAAGATGCCCGTCGATCGTACAGCCCAACTGATGCCGACGATCAGACGGATGTTGCAATTCTATGAAGCGGGCAGAGATCAGAATGCTGTGAGCCCGATCGTGCCGAAAGAGAAGGGTTGAGGCCAATGTACGAAATCTTCACTGACTGCCTTCTTCCCGGAATAGAAAGAAGCTGATTTCGCCACCCTGCTTGCCGGCGACTATGCCTCCAAACCAGGACCCGTCGCGCTCAGCTGCCAGATGTAGTCGTATACCTGTCCGGCCACCGTCTCCGTTTCTTCTTCTGTAAACGGAGGCCGCGGCAAGGCCTGCCAGAGGTTGTCGAGGATAAACACTTTCACTTCCGCCTGCGTCGTCGTATTTTCCGTCCAGTTGCGCATGGGCTTGAGTAGTGACTGCAACGAGGAGAATAATGCTTTGCTGGCTTGTTTGAGCCGTTCACGATCCGCCTTGCTGATGTGATCCCTAAGGAGCAAATCAAAGAGGGCAAGTTCCTCTTCGCTCAGGCCTTCCTCTGCCGCCCGCCGTTGTTCCGCATCAAGGCTGTCTGCCAGCTCGACAAGCCTGGCGAAGGTTTCTTCAACCGTAATGCGGTCTTTCTCTCGGTTATAGTCGGCGACGATTTCCTGATACTTCTTGTAATAATCCATCCGCATGGGATTTCGAGCGAGCATCTGCGCCAGCTTTTTCTCAACCACATCACGGATGTCTTGCAAGGCAGCGTGCTTACGTCTGACCTTTGCTGCAAACTCGTCCCGCAGCCTCGCAAAGTCCACGAGGCTGAGATCGACTCTCAGCCCCTCGGCCTGGTCGCCGCCCGGAGCCTGGGCCTGGATCGCCTCGTTCACGATGCGGTGCAGTGCCTTGAGGACTTCAGTCACGTCGGCGGTGTCGTGCCGCTCATTCAGTTTCTTGTAGATGGCCTCAATATTGTCGTGACGTTCCGCATAGGTGAAGACGCTCGGCTCCATGAGCAGCGCTTTGAACCGGGCGAAGACCTGCCGGGCCATGATCTCGAAGCGCCGCTTCGCGTCATCGGACTGGTAGAGCGCGTCCACGGCATCACGCAAGGCTTCGATCCGCATGAACCCTGTGGCTCCTTGCAGTCTGGCTGGGTCGAAGTTGAGCGTCTTCAGATGATTCTCTGTCGCTTTAATGGCCTGCAGCAGCAACGCCACAAGCTCCTCGATCGGCGCCACAACGGTATCCGCTCCATCATCTGCATCCTCATCGCCGATGGCATACTGCGCCAACGCCTCACGAAGGCTCTTCAACATGCCGTTGTAGTCCACGATGACCCCGCATTCCTTGCCGGGATACACGCGATTGGCGCGAGCGATCGCCTGCATCAGCGTATGGGCTTTCAACGGCTTGTCGATGTAGAGCGTCGCCAGACATTCCACGTCGAAACCGGTCAGCCACATGGCGCACACGACGGCAATCTTGAACGGATGCTGCGGATCCTTGAAGGCGTCGTCCACGGCAACCCGCCTGCCGTCCGGCGTCTGAAAGCCGGACTTCATGACCACGCGATGGGGGATGATGTCGAAGTCCCACTTGGCGAAATCGCGCACTTCGTTCTGCGCGTCGCTGATGATCATCTCAATGAGCGTCGTTTCCATCCAACGAACCTGACCGCGCAAAAACTCCAGTTCTTTCGTCAAGCGCTCCTGAGCTTCTTCGTCGGCGGCCTTGGCCAACTCGGCTTCCTTTACCGGAATCGATGCGCGCACCTGCTTGAGTTTGACCTGCCAGCGGGACTCGATTCGCTGAAGCATCCGGGCGCAGGTGATCTTGTCGATACACACGAGCATGGACTTTCCGGTTTCCCAACGGGTCGAACAATGTTCGACAAAGTCATCAGCCAGCTTGTCGAGGCGGTCACCTGCTGTAATCACCTCATAGTCCTTGCCCAACAGCTTCTCAAGCAGCGAGATTTGGTCCGGGTCAAGTTCCGCGTTCTCGATCGCTTCGGCAATCCGGTCGTTCAAATCGAGCCGGGCGATCCCCAGCTTCTCGCCTCTATTTTCGTATACCAGCTTGACCGTGGACTGGTCTTCTTCGGATCGCTTGAAGTCATATCGCGAGATGTAGTCGCCGAAGATGCGCTTGGTCAGCTCGTCATGTTTGAACAGCGGCGTGCCGGTAAAGCCGATGAACGAGGCGTTCGGCAGGGCCAGCCGCATGTTCCTGGCAAACTTCCCCGCCTGTGTTCGGTGCGCCTCATCCGAGATCACGATAATGTCGTCCCGCTCACTATAGGGTACGGTCACCGGCTGGTTGAACTTGTGAATGAGGCTGAAGATAAACCGGTGGTTGCCTCGTAGCAGCCCTTGCAGTTCTTTCCCAGACCCGGCCCGAGGCGTCTGATCGTTGATGACGCCGCATCCGACGAAGGTCCGCCAAATCTGATCATCGAGATCTTCTCGATCGGTCATGAGAACGAAGGTGAAGGTACCGGGCACCACGCGCCGCACCTTCTCGGCAAAGTACGCCATGGAATAGGACTTGCCGCTGCCCTGCGTATGCCAGAACACGCCGAGCCGGCCGAGGTCGGGATGAGCGCGTTTGACCAAAGTCAATTCGCGGCTTTCCTCGAACAGCTGTCCGGTTGCGACATGGGAAGAGGGCTCTTCACGATGAACGTCCGCCGCCAAGAGATGTTCGCTGGATACTCTGTACTCAACCAGCCGCTCACGAACGGGAATCGACCGCTTCAACTCCTCCTGCCGAATGACAGAGGCGACAGCGTTGTTGACGCCCAACACTTGTTGGTTTCGCGCCACAATCTTGCGCGTGCCGCCGGCCCGGCTGTCGTCGAACAGAATGAAATTCTCGATGATGTCCAATAGCCGTTCCTTGGCCAACATGCCTTCCAAGAGCATTTGGGCATCCACTCGACCCGATTCGTGTTCCTGGTTGCGTTTCCACTCGACGAAATGCTCCCACTGGCTGGTGATGGAGCCGTACCGGGCGCGGTCACCGTTGCTCACGACGAGAACGGCATTGTGATGGAAGGCGTGGGCGATGCTATGGTCGTGCAGGTAATCAGTCAGGTTGTCCTCGAAACCGGCTCTGATATTCCGATAGACGGCTTTGAGTTCAATGAATACCAGCGGCAATCCATTCACGAAACAGACGAGATCGGCCCGCCGGTTGTAGTGCGGCACCCGCACGCCTTGGATCTTCAACTCGCGGACGGCGAGGAAGCGGTTGCTGTCGGCGATACGGAAGTCGATGACTCTGGCCCGTGCCCGGCAGGTCTCGCCTTTCGGATCGCGCCATTCGACCGGCACCCCGTTGCGAATGAAGTCGTAGAACTCGCGGTTGTGCTGCATCAGCGACCGCGCGACATCGATCCGCGTCAGCTTGTCGAGAGCTTGTTCTCTAGCCGAAGCAGGAAGCTCAGGATTGAGGCGCTCTACGGCGCCACGCAGATCGCGTACCAATACCACATCTCGCTCGGACGCACGCCCAAGCGTGCCCTGTGGTCCGAACGTCTCCTCGTTATAGGCATAGACGCTCTCCCAGCCGAGCCGATCGCGGAGGAAATCGGCGAAGGTTTGTTGAACCAAGCGATCTTCGCTGTGGATGTCGGTGATCATACGCGCTCAGTCAAGCGATCCGCCATGTTTGCTACCGTTCGGAATGCTCGATCCAGATCAAACGCCTGAAAGTCCCGCTCGCGAAGGACAGGTCTCAACTGAGCGTCTACTTGCTGTCGAAGAATAGCAAGACGTTCGAGACTCACATTGACCGGCTCATTGCCGGGCACAGCTAGTTTTGCCTGAACCAACTCGACCAGACCCTCATCGTTCGGCTGCAACCCGAGTGTACGGACGGCATAGTCGATGTCGAAGAAATCCCGGATCGCCACCTCTCGACGGCTTAACGCCGCGCGAAATTTCTCGGCGAAGGCCTCTCTCTGGGAAATACATCGCACCTTCGTGGGACTCAACGCCTGACCGGACACTGGGTCGAGCAGTATCGTCTTCGCTTCGCCGTTCAGAGGCGGAAGCAATAGCGGCTCGCGGAGGCCCACTTCGATCTTGATCGTTTCTTCTCTCCGCCCGATGGAAGACGTATAGCCGATCACGGCATTGTATTGCGTGGAGTTATTCGCGCCGGTCAACGGCTCGATCACACGCACAAAGGGCAATTGCTCCGGAAGCGCGCTGATGATGCCTTTTAGACTCTTGGCCTGCACGCTCTTCTCTGAGCGAGACGCATCGACCGGCATAGGAATGACGAAATCCAAATCTTCGCTCAGGCGGTAGAATTCGGCGTACACCTTGGCCAGGCACGTCCCGCCTTTGAACACGAGGTCGCCATGAGCGCTACCCAGCAACTCAAGCACGAGCGAACAGAAATAGTCTTTTTCGATCAGCCGCTCAGGGAATCCATATTGTTGCTGCGTCATGATGAGGGCTTCTCGAAAGAGTTCGACGTCTCCATACAGATCGCGCATGGCGGATTACACTCCGTCGTTGATGACGACACCCCAGCGCCGATCAACCGTGCCGCGTTTAGGAGCGACCGGAATCCATGGAATCATTCCCGTCGAGGAGGGCAACGCCTCTTCGAGTTTCGTGAGCAATGGCTGACGCGCCCCTTCTCTTTCCAACAACACGCCCACCCGTCTGATTGTGCCGATGTCTCCATAACGGAGCGTCAAGGTCACCAGGTCTGCCGCCGTCAATCGCTTCTTCTTGAGATCAGCGCGAACCCATTCGTAGGCCCTCGGGAGCGAGCCGAATCGCGACCAATCATAGACTGCGTCGATTAATGTCCGCGCTCGTGAGGAATAGACTGCCGTCTGGCCCTCGGCAGTCTTGGTCTCTTCCGTGCTGCCGAGTCTGGCATCGGCCACTTTGATGAGGTGAAACACGATCGATCCAATCGTGCGTTCACCGGAGATGCGATTGTTGTAGGCATACACGCGAACCGGCACCTGCTCGTCGAACCCATAACGATTAAACGTATTCGGCCCACAGATCTGGTAGCGGCCGTTCCGATCCTCCATCAGGGTGTTTAAGGCGAGAATCTCGTTAGGCGCCCAGACTCCACCGAGGGGCAGATGTGCCGGGACGAGGTACAGGCCCGGCCGGACACGTGCGATGAGACGGCCACGGGACAGCCGGCGGAACAGCTCACGTTCTTGGTCTCGGCTCAGGCGTAGGGGGTCTGTCAGTTCCCCGGTCCGGACAGTCCGCCGCTTTCTGAGCTGAAGATAGGCAAGGAGTTGGGTTTCCTGCCGCCCAAGCCTTGTTTTCATGGATGCATTATACTTCTTCTCGATGGCTTTAGAAACCATCTTGAAGAAATAGAATGCACCAGATCACACGGCAATCTCTCCGCTCATCAGGCGGGGAAACAGCAGATCGCGGGCGGCGCGGAGCTTGCCCTTCATTTCATCAAGCTTTGCAATCTGATCATGCAGCGGGCCAGCGTATTCGAGGAAAAGTCGGACTATGCGAGATTCAGGTACCAGAAGTGGTCGACTATAAGCGAAGTCCCTGTTTAGCCCAGGTACCGCGACATCGGTGCTGATAAAGTGCATATGCTGGAGTGCATAGTACAGCCATAGATTACTCGTCCCTGTATCGATGAAATAGACCGTATCGATTGGCCAGTAACCTTTCGAGCACCAGTAGACACTTCCGACGTTCCCTTTGCGGCCGACAATGATCCCTGGCCCCTGAGCCAAGCACTTCTCATGCGCGCCAACTATTCCGCTTGACCCATAGACAAGAAACGGCCCATCGCTACGATCATCTGCTTTCAGCGCCTTGCCGTAGTTTAGCGTCACGCAATCGCCGAGTGTTTTCCGCTTCCACCCCTCCGGCACGCCGTTGGTGATGCGGGTGTGCTCGTGGCCGGGGAAGCGGAGGCGGATGAACCATTCGCGGTAGAGCTGCCGCGCCGCTTCTTCCAACAGCACCATCCGCCGCCGGTTGTTCTCGATCAGATCGTCGTAGGCGGAGAGTAGTTCGGCCACACGTCGTTGCTCGGAGATGGATGGAATGGGTATGTCGAGTGAACTAAGAATCTCCTGGTTCAGATTGTTGATGTTGGTGCCCTTGCCTAGCAGTGAGAGTTCTTGGCGGAAGCTCGGCGCCCTGAAGAAGTACGAGAGGAACAAAGGATCGACAATAGGACTTGTTGCACGAAACCGAATGCAGAATGCGGAGAAAGACAGGTCTTCATAATTATGGTCTATCCGCATTGATCGCCCCACAAGTGCCCTGTTCCCGTTTGATCGTACGAACAGAATGTCGTCCTGTCTCAGCAGAGCTTTGTCTATGGATAGACCCGTGGGATTGATCTCGTCGACAACTGACAACTCAGGAACGATCCGGTCACCAAAGTCCTTGACGTTGATCACTTTGAGGCCGACGCCAGAATTGGCCTTCGTGTAATTCAGACCGTTCCTGAACTCGCCAAGCGCGCCGAGCTTCACCGTGGTGGTCGTCATGCCCCCAATTCCTCGAAGTTCTCTTGAATTTTCGCGGCTAACTCCGTCGCTTCTTTGTTGAGATCCGCCAGTTCGGTGTGGATATCGCGCAGGGTCTGCTCGAAGTCGAAGTCTTCATCTTCTTCCGGTGGCGCGACGCCGACATAGCGGCCTGGGGTGAGGCTCCAGTCGGCGGTCTCGATGTCTTTTCGGTCCACGAGTTTCACCAGCCCTGGTACCGTTTTGAGTTCGGCCTTCGGGAAACGCTCTTGCAGCCACACAACCTGCCGGTGGAAATAGACGGCTTGCTTGAGTTGCTCGACAGCAGCCTTCCGTTGCCCATCGAGCTGCTTGAAGAGCTTCCCTGTCGCACGGCGATCGTAGGCTTCGGCGATGACTTCATTACCCGCTAATTCTGCGCCGTGATCCGAGACCTGCGAAGCGAGCTTATAAAGCAGATCCACCTGTTTGATGAGGCCCCGAATCGCTTCCGCGATGGGATCGAACACCTTGCGCGCGGCATGCTGCACCTCGTTCTTCTCGGGTAGCGCCTTCGCGTACTTCTGGCCGAAGGCCGATAAGCTCGCGAGGAGCTTCTTGGCATCGACCTCATAAAGCTTGTGCGCTTCGCGCAACTCGGTCACGGCGTTGGCGACCGACTCCTTCTTGTCGGCGTCAAGATCAGCCTGTTCGGCCACTGCCTTCGCGAGCACATCGAAACGTACGCGCAGATCGTCGAGCGTCTGCTCGAAGGGTGACAGTGCCCCGGATACGGCCGCGCTCTCGCCGCAGATGCGGCCAAGGTAGTTCTTTATGAGCCCAAGGAACCGCTTCTGCTGGTCACGATACAGCCACACGATTGCCGCGAGGTTCTGCATCTGCTCGGGTGAAAAGTCGTAAATCTTGCGCGTGACTTTTCGGTACACATTGCGGGCGTCCAGCATCAAGACGTTGTTCTTGCGCTCGGGCGGCTTATTCCGGTCGAAATGCCAAAGCTCACAGGGAACGGTGCGGGTGTAAAAGAAGTTCGACCGGATCGAGATCATGACGTCCACGTCACCGGTCTCGACAATCTTCTTGCGGACTTCTTTTTCACCATGCCCAGCGCTCGACGCCTGAGACGACATGACGAAACCGACGCGGCCCTTCTCATTCAGGTAACTCCAGAAATATGAGATCCAGAGATAGTTGCCGTTGCTGACCTTCTTCTGTTTGTTGACGCCCGGCAGACCGAAGGGCAGACGCGGGTCGCCTTTGATGCGCTCCGCATCCACCAGATCCACGTTGAACGGAGGATTCGCCATCACGAAGTCGCACTTGCCCGGCTCCAAAGCTTTCTTCGGCGCTAGATTATGTTCGTCCTGGTAATAGGTGAGCGCCTCGGCGATCTTCCCTTCCAGCCCATGCACGGCGAGATTCATCTTGGCGATGCGGATCGTATCGCCGTTCTTCTCCTGCCCGTAAAAGACAACCTTCTTCGCCGTGTCGCCTCCCTCGTGCTCGATGAAGTGGCTCGATTGTACGAACATCCCACCCGAACCGCAGGCCGGATCGAAGACCGTGCCATGGTTCGGCTCGATCACGTTGACGATCATTTGCACCAGCGACGACGGCGTGAAGAATTCACCGTTGTCATGGGCTTTTTGAATGGAAAACTCAGCGAGGAAATATTCGTAGATGCGCCCGAACACGTCTCCGGAGGCTTGCCGGATCTGCTCGCTGTTGAACAAGCGCATCAGATCTTCGAGTACCTTCGGCTCGAAAATGCCGTAGTCCTTCGGCAAGATGCCTTTGAGCGGCACGAACTGGTCCTCGATAGTTGTCATGGCCTCCGTCACCAGCTTGGGCAAATCCACGCCGCTCACCGCGGCTTGCTGCATCAGCCAGTCGTAACGGGTTTTCTCTGGAAGGTAGAGAGCCCGGCGGGCGATGTAGTCCGCCGGTAAGACTCGGCGCCTCGGCATTTTGCCGCCGGCCTGATCGGCTTCAATCTTCTGCTGAGCGGCCTCGAAGCGATTGGCCGCATGGCGCAGGAAAATCACACCCAGCACGGGCATGAAATAGTCGCTTGATGTGAGCTTGGAATTGGCCCGGAGATTATCAGCAGCGTTCCAGAGGTCGGATTCGAGCTTCTCGATGTCTTTGAAGCTACCGTCCGTCATCTGCGTTCGCTGATCATTTCGTCCATATGTCCCACTCGAATTCGACGCAGTGTACCCGGTTTCTCTCAGGAAATCAGGCTGCTGAGGATGGAGGCTGGACTCGTAAGCGTGATGAACAGGTTGGAGCAGTGGAAGAAACGAAACATGTGGACACCGGGGCAGGACCGGTTCCGCCGGGGCCAGTCCCGATCGGGCCTGCTACGCCCCGCCGTCGCGCATGGCCGATAGATGCTTCATCGCTTCACGTGCCGCCGCGCGCGCTTTCGTGGCTGGATTCAAGCTCGCGCCGGGATCGACTTTGTCGCCCATGTCCGCCACCCGCTTACAGTGGGTGATGGCCTCCTTGAGGAACGGCGCCGCCGCTTGGCCGTGCGGATCATCTTTGGGCAGGAGGCCGAGAATCGCCGTCGCATGTTTGGTCACTTCTCCGCAATGGTGGATGATCGCCCCGCCATCACCCATGCCTCCATGCATGACCATTTCCTCGGCATCCCGAAGCATCGCCTGACCATGGTCCTGAATAACTTTCGCTGGCCCTGCCAATACCAGGCTCGCGCCGGCGGCAACTGCCAGGAGAGTCGCGACGAAGATCTGCACGGATTTCATCAAAAGACTCGGCCTTTCTTCACTGGTGCCTGATCGACCGGCGTGAGCCGGCGATACAGCGCGTGAAATTGCTCCGTTGTGAGCGCGGGATTTTCCAGCTCCATGAGCTGCTCGACAGTGACAGGATATTCCACGGTATCGTCGAAGCTGGAGGACGCGATCGCCACATAATGGGGCGGGAAGAGACGCTCCGGCAACAAAATGCTGACATCCCGATTGTACTTCTTGGCCATCCGGATGGCGGCGCGGGCCCGCTCCGCAGTGACCGATGGACCCAGGCCGATATTGGTCGGCGGTTTCCCCGCCTTCATGAATTGCACGTGAAGGTTCGTGAGACCCGCCTCGGCGAATTCCTTCTTGATCTCCTCCAGGTCCTTACGATGTTCGTTTGCCAAGACCACTTCAACCCGTCCCGACGATGTGACATTGTCCGGTTGCTCGGCGAGTGTACTGATCGTCGGCATGCCGAGAACCATCGCGAGACACAACCCATGGAGACCTCTTTTCATTCGAGGACTCGTTTCGCATCAAACAACCAGTCAAGCGAGAGGGTCTCGTTCGGCTTCACGGTGATATCTCGCTCTTGACTCCCCAAAATCGGGTGCCAGGCCTTGAGGTGGTATGTGCCTGCTGGGATGTCGCCGATGGCAAACGATCCACTGCTGTCCGTGACAGCATAATACGGATTGTCGATCGCGTACCCCCAATTCTGCATGTAGGGATGCATGCCGCACTGCATGGTAAACACTTTCCGCCCTTTGACCAGATTCACGATGTCGGTGGTCCCGCTCTCATGCAGGGCGGGCCGATGGAGGACAATATCGACCCCTGCTTCATTGTACGCATACCCTTGAATATCATGTAATACCGGATCTCGATTGAACACCGTGACTCGACGCTTGTCGCTGACCACGGTGACGAAGGGTAGGAACTGACAAAGGCTTGCTTCCACTTCGGCATCGGTGAAGGTGAACGGCTTGCCTCTCTCGATGCCCTCCAGGACCACCACCACATCTTTGAGCCCGCCGTCCGGCCCGATAGTGACTTCCTTCAAAAGCCGATGCCCATTCCCGTCCGACACCGCGCTGCAGAACTCTTGGTCAGGAGACCGACGCAGCTCGAACTCTTTCGGATCCGGCACGGTTCCGGTGAACGTGACTTTACCCCGCACGACTGCGCCATTCTCTACAGTCGCTGATTCATACGCCCCGGCATCTGCTTGAATTCCCAACATCAAGATAGCCGACATGGAGCCGGCTAACGACAGTTCTCTCAGATACGGTTGTCTCATATCCCCTCCGATCATGCATTCAGGGTTGCGTGGCTGCTGGATTCGCGTTATCCAACCGTCGCGGAAGTTCAAATAGTAGCGAAGATTGCTCAGCGAAGATCAGTCTGCGAAACTCTTCCGACCATTGCCCCTGCTTGCTCACCGTCTTGAGTGGAAATCGTTCGGCCTTGGTTACCCATCGGTAATATTGTCGGATTTCACCATTTTCGACGATGGTCACTTCGAACAACTCGGTTGGATGGCCGTTCAGCGTCTCATCCCCCACGAACTCTCGGGAGACCTCCCCATCCATCTTCTCGGTCACCGTCAACCGATGGTCGCTCGCAATCGGGACTTCAAGGTACTGGCGTCGTTTCGAAAAAATGAGCCACGACTGCTGCTTGTCCATTCGAACGATCATGATGCTTGCCCCGCTTTGGGGTTGAGCGTACTCAAACCGCCAGCGATCGTTCTTGGCATTGACGTGAGCGGTCACAACCGATCCTCCACTTTTCACGACGCGATCGGCGGAAAAATCAAACGCTGCGGCCGTTTGTGCCGGATTGCTCATAAGGGTCGCTGTCAGCCAGATCAGGGGTAACCCGGCTGAGGTGCGCGGTCGGCGCCTGCTCATGGATTATTTCTACCGCATGAATCAGATGGGTTCAAGACACTGTTCACGGCCGACAACGGAACGGGGGAACCCGACCCTCACCTGGCCTGGCTCCCCCGCCTGTTAGGTCTCCAATTGAGGCCTACTTAGCCTGCAGGGACACCGGTATGGACTGCGCAGGAGTCTGGTCTCCGGCCTGTTGGGTAGCCGGAACCTGACTGCCTAACGGTAGGATTGTGCGACTGTCACGACTCAGGACCCTCAGCATCCCCCAGTGACCGGCATCGAGATACCCGGGGCGTTGGTTGAGCCAGAGATAGTCGCCGGGAATTCCGTTCGGCCCTCCCGCTCCACCATTGAGCCAGGCGTTTATGACCTCGGACCCACCAAACTCCATGGTGCTCACGAGATCCGCTCCCGCCAAATAAGGCTCATGTTTCCATTCATGGCCCGAAACGCTAAAGAGCTGCACCTGCTCGCTGAAGGCACCTAGGACGTGAATGACGACCGGATCCCCGACGTGCGCCGCGATGGTCGGTGTCACCGGCTGATCGCCCGTTTTGACGCAGACGAACACTTCGCTATACGCACAGCCCTTCTCGGTCCGGTAATCGGTCGGCTCCGACCGATAGTTCACCGCCGTCACGCCGGCCACCTTTTGGATGTACGGCATGAAGCTGGTGCCGATTTGGTTATCTTCGTCCTGGAACAGCAGCGCGAACGACCGGTAGTTCTGCTTGGTTTCGTTCCCCGGCGCGTTGCGATCCACCAGCACATCGGCGCGCCATGAGCTCTTCTGCGCGAGGTCCTCGCCGCTGACCGGATCGCGATACTGCGATCCCCTCGGACCGATGATAATCGCTCCGAAGAGCCCGTTCCGCGGGTTCTCGATCACGTTACCCCAATCCTGGATCAGAGCCGCGTTTTCCCCAAATTCCGGATGGGCGTAGAACGTGTAGGTCCGGCTTTGTCCCGGTGCGACCGACTGATCGCCAGGGTTGTTACCGACGTTGATGCCCATCGACTCTTTCGGATCGTACGCCAGATTGTCCACGTGGAACCCGGCCCGCTCCCTGGCCATGTCGTTCTTGAGATTGACCTTGATGCAGTCGCCGACGTTGACATGGAGGGTCAACGGACTCGGCTCAAGACTTCCCGAAGCGACTTTCGTCTTCTCGCCTTCGAGCACATACATCTTGCCGGTTTCGTTCCCCAACACCATCTTTCGTTCAAGGTCCACCTCCATCACACCGGGCGTTCCTTTGTTGTAACGGATCCCCTTATCGATGGCGGAGACGTTGAAGCTTTTTATCGGAGCGTCGGCAGGACAGACTGATTTGGCAGGCTGTGGAATCTCGGTTCGGCCCGGCAGCGGCTGCAAGGTACCGTCGACCTTGTCCAAGATCCGGAAGAGTCCCCAACTGCCTTCCGCAAAATGCGACGCGCGACCGCTGTGGTACAGATAGTCGCCAGCCATCTGCTGCGGTCCGCCTGCGGCCGGAATGGCCGCGTCATACCGCTCCCCGATGACTACGTGCAGCGTGCTCCGTGGTATGGAGTTTTTGCTGTATCGTTCCATCGGGAACCAATGGCCGCTGATGTGCCAGGAATGGACTTCGTTCGCCGACCCTTCGAGCAACCGGACCACCACCGGATCACCCAGATAAGCTCTGAGCATCGGCGTTTCAGGATCTCCATGAATCCGGCTGTTGAACAGCTGTGACGGATCGGGATTGTTCGCCAACCGGACCGAAAGAGGCTCCACACGCATGTTGTACCCACTTCCGGTGGTCGCTTCACCGCCGCTCAGGAACTTCATCGGCGACACATTGAGCTTGGCCGGATACACCGCGGAGGGCGTCCCGTCCACAGAAATCGCACCGGCTTTCGCCTGAGGATTGTCGGTTGTGATCAATTCTGCAGCCCGAGGATTGGAATCCATGACATGCGTCACGATCTCGCGGAACGAGCCGGTGATATGCGCGGACACCGGTTCCGTGGTGTGAATATCGGCTATGGGTCCGCTACGGATTTCCTTGCCGGTCACTGGATCATGATAGGTGGACCGGGGCGGCTCAGCGATGAACGTCGCGAACTGCCCGTGGCCCCACGAGTCCAATCCGAACACATGGTCATGCCAGAAGGTGGTCCCGAAATCGGCATCCACATACCACCGTTCGCGGATCCATTCAACCGAGACGATCTCGCCCTTCTTATGGTGATACTTCAGCGGGCGCTCGAACGTGATGTGGTTGCCGTCGATCTTACTGATCCGAGCCGACTCAAACCGGCCCACTTCGTCCATTCCCACCCCGAGTTCAGTCTTCACGTGAAAGCGCGACGCATTCTTGACCGTGATGGTCGTCGTCCCCTTCGCCACGTCGGCTTCGATCGTCGTATTCATCGGCACCGGCATCCCCTTGCCGGGATGCTCATCCTTCAGGATCGTGAAGGGTCGCAACGACATCTCGTAGGAGAAACCGATGATCGGTCCGTCGGAGGCCTGCGTATCGAATTGGAACATATGCGGATGCAGGTTCGTCTTGCTCGAGAACCCTTGCCGCTGGTCGTCCTTGAGTTCGCTCTTATACACGACGTCGACGCAGTCCTGCACGCTGCCGCGGATCACCAACGGCATCTGCTTGGCTGGATTGTTTCGAACCTCGGCCTCCTCTTCATGCAGCACATAGAGCAATGCGTCCGGATCCACGATCGCCGGCGTCTTGGCCGTCGCCTTTTTCAGCGTGACCGGCAATGTGATCGCGTGGATGTTGAACTCCTTGAGGGGCGCCCCTTGCGGGCAGAGGCTCCAGGGCCCGTTCTCGCCCGGCTTGGCCGGCTCGGTCGAATTACTGCCGTCATCGCGACGATGGATCGGCTCCAACCAAGGTGCGCCGCTGTGGCTCGGCGAGAAAGGCACGCGCCGGCCGAGATGAGGCCGCAGCCACGGCCACGAGACTTTTCCGCTCCGAGGATCGAAGAGGATCTCCTGCCGCTTGCCCGGCGTCGCCGACTTATAGTTCACCCATTCGTACGCGGTTTCAGGCTCGGTCATCGCCTGAGTACCGTTCCAAGCCCAGTCGTTCACTGTGGAGTCGTAGGCCAGGGACTGCTCCTTCTCCGTGTTCTTGTGTCCCGGCTTGCCTTGCGGCGGCAATTGCATCTCCACCCAATCCTTCACGGACACCCTGGCCGGATTGGCCTTCCAATCGGTCTTATCTTTGGTGATTTCGAACTTCTTGCCGCCGTACCAGTCCACCGTCGTACCGACGAGCTTTTCGCTGCCGACTCCCATCTTCATGCGGCCGATTCGATCGGGCAATTCAACCAGCGGCTTCATCACGTCGGTCTGAAAGCCAGGCGCCTGCAGCGAGTTGTACACGCGCCAAAACCCCCACATGCCGGTCACATAGTGCTGAGGAATGTGGCAATGGAACACGAACTCCCCGGCTAAGGCCTGCAAGCCGCCGGACCCACCCTCGATCACCTGATCGTAGATCTCCGTCGGACCGATGGATTGCACATCGACACGATCCGAGGTGTCGCTGATGAGCGGAAACTTCACCGGTCCGTTCTTCGACGCAGCGAAGTCCAGATTGCTGTTTCCCGGCTGTCTGGCCCAGCGGATGGACCCGCCGTGCAGATGGTGGGAGTGGACGATTTCCGACCCGCCCGCCATCCGGAATTTGGCCGGATCGCCGAGATACGACCGAGGAATGGTCGTGGCCGGATCCCCGAACGTGTACGACCCGTAGCCCATGGACTCATCGGCATAGAAGCCCATGTGGGCTTGCAGTTCCAGGCGTGAGCCGTGCGGCTCGCTGCGATAGTTCAGCAGCCGCGCACCAGGACGGTACGAGTCGGTGTGAGGATCGCGCTGAGGCAACATTTCGCCCTTCTTGTTCAAGAGGCGGAAGGCTTCGTCTCCCGCCTCATGATAGAAGATTGCGAATTCGCGGAAATCCGCGCCGTTCGGATCTTCAATCATCGCTTCCCAGCCGCTGGGCATCGGCTTGCCGTCGAATGGACTCAAGTACCGGGAGCCGCGCGGCTCCACGACGAGCATGCCGATCAAGCCCTGATTGAACTGCTCGCGTGAGGCGTGTGAGCGGAAGAACCGCGCCCCTTCCTGCGTGTCGGGCCTGATGTACCATTCGAAGCTCTGCTGCTTGCCCGACGCCACAGTCGTGTCCGCGTTCGACGGCGTCGCCGGCTTGCCGCTGGACGACACGACCATCGACGAGCCATTGATGACAAGATTCGTCGCTTCATCCGGGATGTCATTGTGCAGGGTGAGTTTAAGACAATCTCCCTGGTTCGCGCGGATTACGAGCGGCTGGATGACATCACCTTGCAGGCCGTTCGATATCGCACCGGGGTCATTCTCTTTCTCACGCGCCTCCCTGTTGGCTGTTTCCTCTCCCCGCGCCTTCTCCACGTTTTCGGTCAACACGTACATATAACCGGGGAAATAATCGAGGAATCGGCTCAGGGTGATTTCGACGTTGATGGCTGAGACGTGATACTCTTTTACCGGCACATTGGCCGGGCAGCGCTGCCCGTTGTTCACCGCCACCTTGGACGGGTCTTCTGCTACCAGCAACACACCCTGTTGGAGCATGTGGCTGTTGGCGCCGCTCGTGTACCCGCCCTTCTCTCTGATGAATTCTTGCTGTCGCTTGACCTCGTCCATCATGCGGTCGTGCAGGATCGACCCGCCTTCACGATAGATGACCTTTTCCGACGACGCCTGTCCCGCATCTGCGTGATGATTGTGCCGCTCTGCCGCGAATCCTATCGGCGCGAAGGCGAGGCTACTCGCCAACGCCAGGCCTTGGAATCGCCGCATCATCTCGGCTCTCCTCCGTCTCCGACTCTGTTCAAACTGAGTGGACCTCATATCTCGGCCTCCTCTCCCTGGTATATTCGCCTCATCGGGCGGGTTGTTGATGTCTGCTCCTTGATAGGCATTTCACTCGTCCTCTTCATCATTTCATTATTGCTATTGGGATTAGGACCCGGCCTCCGAACCACTTCCGGCCTCTTATCTCGGGAGGATTAAGAGCTGGTGAAGGGTTCCTTCTTACGAAGGAATGGGTCATTCGGAGGCCGGTCCAAAATCACCCAAACCCTCACCAGCAACTTTTTCATAGGGCAAGCGTCGTGCCTTTCCACGGCAACAGGTCGCTCTGCCTCGATTCTTTTCGTTGTAACGCGGAGTTACAGAATGTTCGACTGTGGAGAAGGAATTATTTCAATTTGAGGAATTCTTCTACGGAATGAGACAACAACGGGAATTTCAATGTGTCTATGGAAAGAAATCAAAGCGTTATGCTGTCCAAGATCTTGGACGGTGTCTATCGGCAAAATGGGGCATGACGGGGCAAGATCGAAGCGTTAATAAGTTTGTGCAAGCGCGTCCGTCGGCTACTTTTCATGTTCGTGGCAGTGATTGTTTCTGTCGCGTCGGCAGCACGCATGGGGACGAGTTCGTCCCCATGATGCACGCCGCCTATCAGGGCAGGAAAAAGTATCATGTATCGGCCTACGGTCGTCACTACGCTATTGCAACGGCTATAGAACGACGATTGCCCTTCAGCATCCCTGAGGCCGTCTTGTGATTACAGTATCCTTAAAACCCAACGGCCGCATAGATACCGGCCGTCCAGAAATTGTTCACCGTGTTGGTTTGACCGGAGGCCAGGTGGAATCGGCTGTCGAGACCCAGCCACAACTCTTACCACACGCGAAACTCAGCACCCCCGCCGAACTGAACCCCGATATCCAAATAATTGATCTGACTCGATGTCGGGCTGATGACGTGGAAATCCAACCCGGCTGGAATAATCCAGGGCTGGAGATCGGTTCCCTGCCTGAACTTCACCTTGGGAGACACACTGGCGGTGAGCATGGTCATCTGCACCTTAGCTGGCCCCTCCAAATTAGCCAAACCCTCGGCGGCGCTGGAACTCCACCGCTTGAATTCCAATCCGATCTCGCCGACGAGCGCGACGCCCTCCGCCATGCCCCACAGATCTCTGGTGACCATAAGATCCGTTCCATCGCCCTCTTGGTGCATGGCGTCGCCACACAAACACACCATGCCGGACAAACCCGCCTCACCATCACCAGCCTGCACGCCAAGCAGTCAGCCATCCAAGCCGTGCTCACCAGCTTGGCGGGCTTTCTGCAAACCCGCAAAGCCACTGTGGAGCAGTGGACTGAGGCCGATCGTCAGCAGGCCCTCCGGCTTTGCCGACCTCAGAAGCTGCGCCGACCCGACACGTGGACTGCCGTTTGTAGGTTCATAGACGTAATGAGCCCCCAACCGTCGACTGACTGCTCACACCTTCACCTTTGTAAGGTGCAGGTTCGGACACCAGTCCACTTCCGCGTGGCGTGCCAGTTCCATGAGCTGAATCGGAACCGGACTGGCTGGTCGATCGTGCGATACTCCTACACATCTCGAACAAATAAACTGACAGTGAGACAGACAGGATCGATCAGGACAACCTCCGTCAGCACCTACTTTGGCCGACTGCTGAAGACAATAGGCGACCGCATTCGGCGCGCCGAGACTTTCCTGATAGCATCGGAGGGCGATGTAGAAGTTGATCCGGCTCGCGACGGGTCTATCTTCGAGCAGAATCTTAACGTGATGCAGGTCCCAGGCTTCCTCGAGCAATCGAGCAACGGTCTCGGCCGACTTTGGAAAATCATCGAAGAGGGCAACGTACAGCGCGCCTTCTTCATCAGCCTCTACGTCGTAGGTCGGCGCCATTCGGACCAGCCCGAGCAAAGCCGGAGCTTCGACCACCTGAGCCTCAGGAATGGCGATTGAGAGACGCACCGCCGGCTCCCGCGAGGAATTGTAATGTGGGATGATCCGACATCGCATCGGACCCCGATGTCATAGAGCCGCCGATCGATGCCCGCTCCGCCCTAGCCCGGTGTATCAAGGCGTCCGGCCCGAGGCAGGCGAAGGCGTCCTTCAGGTTCGAGAATGCGCGCTGAAACGGCCCCATTTTCTGATCGGTCACATATTGCAACGTGAGCACGATCCGTTCTTATCGAGGCCCGCGGGATTTGTCAGGCAGTGACGGTGAAACTTCCTCATGCCAAGCCCTGAGCCATTTGCAGAGGGTAAATCTGTTTCTCAGTCAAACAGCTCAACGACTGCTGTGTGAGATGAGCAAGGTTCGTGCGCGGGAATCAAGATCGAGCATTGGCATTGAGTGAAGCGGCAATCCTGAACATCTTCATCCGGTCAGGATCGTTTCTGCGGGCCAGAAAATCTAAGCATCTGGACAGTTCCGACATACAGGAGGGCCCTTGTTCAAGATTCCAATGGGTTGGACTATCTAGAGTCCTGGACAGTTACGACCGGGGAAAGAGGCGGAAAGGGGCAGACAAACGGCTATTCGATACTATAGGCACGGAGTTTGTTGTAGAGACTCGCTCGGCTGATTTTCAGCAACTTGGCTGCTTTCAATCGGTTTCCTGCAGTTTTTTGCAACGCGTCCACGATCCGAGAGCGCTCGGTCTGAGCCACAGCCCCGCGTGACGCGGACCGTAAACTTTCGCGTTCAGGAACGACGCCCCCTGAAACCAAGTCATCGCACACAAGCCATGGCCCGGCGGTCGTTACCACAGCCCGTTCGATGTAATGTTGCAATTGTCGGACATTGCCGGGCCAAGGAGCGTCACGCATAGCCCGCATCGTTTTTTCCGCAACCTGCCGCACCGCTTGGTGGTGTCGAGCGCAGGAAGCGGCGACGAAGTGCTGGACTAACAGCGGGATGTCTTCCCGCCTCTCCCGAAGCGCCGGCAAAGAAAGCGGCAGCACGGCCAGTCGATAGTAAAGATCCTGCCGAAACGTCTTGGCCACCACCAGTTCAGCCAGATCCTTGTTCGAGGCAGAGATGACACGTGCGTGAATCTTGATTGTTCGCGTTCCGCCGACCGGTTTGATCTCGCCCTCTTGCAGAACACGGAGCAGCTTCGCCTGAAAGGTCGGCGTGGTATCGGCGATCTCATCAAGAAAGATTGTTCCTCTTTCAGCCTCCTCGAACAGGCCGCGCTTGTTTGCCACCGCCCCGGTGAAGGCTCCTTTGACATGCCCAAACAGTTCGCTTTCGAGCAACGTCTCGGGCAACGAACCGCAATCAATCACGACAAATGGTCGATCCCTCCGGTTGCTGAGCCCATGAATCGTTTTCGCCAGGAGTTCTTTTCCCGTTCCGCTCTCCCCTTGAACGAGAACGGCCGCCGAACTGTCCGCCACCAGGCTGGTCATGTCGAAAAGCTGCTGCATGGCCGGACTCCGGCCGATCAGGCCACCCAGCGATTCTCGCACGGCAGAGGGGGGGTGTTCCGTTTCCGCAGGCATCACCTCTCGCGTCGTCGGAGCCGGCTCCTTCTTAAACAGCACCAGCATGGAGCCGACCTCGCCTCGACTCGAAGCTAAGGGAAACGCCTGCCTCATCCCGCAGGCCGTGCCGTCTCCTCCACTCGAACAGGACACGCACTCCACCCCAGGCGCCTCAAACACCTTTATGGCCGGACAAGTCCCGCAAGGGTCCGTCCGGTGCGCAAACGCTTCGTAGCACTTGGCGTGAGACCGGTTACTTTTTGCAGCTTGGTCCGCTGACCACGCCGCGTCGTTCGCGTACACGACGTTGAACGATCGGTCCATGACCGCCACACGATCGGACAGTCCCTGTGCTAATTGCTTAATCGCTTCGACTCGTGCGGTAATGACGGGATCGACCGACAAAGGTTCTGCGGGGATTTGTGCATCGGACACGATGAGCTCGCTCCCCAACATGAAGAGCTTACGGAAGGTGGTTGATGGTCTATGCCATGAAAACGAAGGTCACGGCCGAAACCATCGGCGTTTCTTCATTTCCGCCATACGTCATATGCCATCAACTCTCAGCTCCCTGCTTGTGGTCGAGCAATTGTTGCACACAGTTCTTGAGGTCTGCAATGCGGACCGGCTTGTCGAAGTAGGCGCTCGCACCAGCTTTCACTACCTGCGCTTTCAGGGTCGCGTCGCCGAACGCGGTGATGACGACAATGGGACACTTGGGCGCTACTGTCCGGAGCCGGCTGATGTAGTCATCTCCTCCCGCCGGCATGCGCAGGTCGGTAAGGATCAGATCCGGTTCGGATTGCAGGACCGCCACAAATGCTTCGTCTCCATTCCTCGCTTCGCGCAGCTGGTACCCCATTCCGCAAAATTCATCGCACAGCAAGTTGCGCATCTCTCGGTCGTCCTCGACGATCAGGACCCTGGCTGTTGTTCTGTTTTCCACCAACGCCATCCTCTTTCCCCTCCCTTACGCGACTCCATCAGCATACATATTATGAGGCTTCAAGCAAAGAAGATGCCGATTAGCGGGCACCCAAGATGCCCATGAATTCAAGATATTCTGATGATGGCGAATTTGGACAAACCTACAGTGGTGATAAACACCACGATCGGAAAGAGGCTGGCCGGTGCAAGATGCTACAGTGCTCTGACTATTGGCTCATCGGCAGCAGGACGGTAAAGAGGGTTCCGCTCCTTTCCTTGCTCTCTACAGCAATGGAACCTTGGTGTTCTTCAATGATCCCTTTCACCACGGTCAACCCCAGGCCGGTTCCTTTCCCGAACTCCTTCGTGGTAAAGAAGGGATCGTAGATCCTCCTGATGACCTCCGACGGAATTCCGTGACCGGTATCAGCGATCGTGAGTTTCACCATCGCTTGCTCCGGCTCCAAACCGACTCGAAGCGTGCCTCCTTCCGGCATCGCATGGAGGGCGTTCATGATGAGGTTGATCAGGACTTGGCTTATCTGGTCCGCGTCGGCCAACACCATGGGGCAAGGGTCGACCATTTCCATGTCGACCCGAATCTGATTCGTTGCGAGACGCTCCTGAAACATCTCGATGCTGTCCTCGATCACTTTTTTGAGGTCAAGCGGAACGCGCAGCGGAGCTTTGCGACGAGCAAACGAGAGCAGTTGATTCATCACCCGCGTAATCCGCTCAACCTGCGTGATGATCGTCTGAAGGCCTCTTTTGATCGGCTCCTCCGTCACACGATCCATCAGATATTCAGCTCGACCAAGAATCACGTTCATCGGCGTCCCGATTTCGTGCGCCATGCCGGACGCCAGCGTCCCAAGTTCAGCGACCCGCTCAGTCCTCCGCAATTGTTCTTGAAGCCGTTTCCTCTCGCTGACATCTCGGAGCATGATCAAAATTGCCGGTCCCTCTTCGTCGACAAATCGAGCTCCACTGACTTCTACATGCGCAGTCCTTCCGTCGAGCGTTTCGATTTTCTCCTCAAGGATGAGCCCTTGTGCCCCTTCTTCAAACAGTTCGTCGATCCGCTGTCGAACGATGTCATGGTCATCGGCATGGAACAGGTCCATGGGCGACTTATCGAGGATCTCCTCTGCCTTCACTGCCCCGAACAACTTGATCGCCTGGTCATTAGCAAAGATGATCCGGTTGCCCCGATTCACGAGGATCGCATAGGGTGAGATGGCAATCAGACGCCGGTAACGTTCTTCGCTTTGGCGCAGCAAGCGTTCAGCACGCCTACGTTCGGTGATGTCTCGGAGAATGACGGTATAGTATGTTTGTCCCTCTACGACGATATGCGAAATAGCGGCCTCAATCGGAAACTCTTCACCATCGGCTCGCAGCCCCGACACGGAGCCTAAGCGACCCATTTTCCGACTCGTGACACCGGAGTGCCCGAAATCCTGAACTTGGTGATGGTGTGCTTCGCGGAAGCTGGCGGGCAAGAATCGATCGAGCGGCTTGCCGATGGCATCCTCGATAGAACAACCGAACATCCGTTCGGCAGCTCGGTTGAACAACACCACTCGTTGGTCCTCATTGACGGTGATAATCGCGTCCATCGCAGATTCAACGATGCCTTCCAGCCTAAGTTGGCTGACGAGGAGCTGTTGCTCCGCCTTTTGACGGTCGCCTCTAGCGTCACCTGTATCTGAGGTCGATTGCGCCTCGTGTCTCCCCATCACGGGTTCCTCAATAGCAGGCTACGGTCATCCTGTGATTGCCTGTGCTTCGGCAGGCTTGTCTCGCGCCATGCGTACTCGTCCAGCGCATGGTGCGTTCGGCGTCACCGGTCACTGTTGTTGTGCGATCTCGCTTTTCCATGACCGAAAGACGCGCGTCATTCCTCCGGATGAGGCTTGCCCTCGATTTCGGCGAGTTTACGATACAGGGTCTTGCGGTCGATGCCAAGGGCGTGAGCGGCCTGATATTTATTCCCCCCGGTCTTTTCGAGAATCTTCTTAATGTACTCTTTCTCGAGCTCATGCAACGGCAGAGTTTGCTCGGATGCTTCGTCCAGTACACGCCGGTCGCCACGGGCTCCTTGCACCGCCGAGGGCAGATCATCCGGAGAAATCTTCTCCCCCCGGCTGAGCGTCACAGCCCGTTCGACGACATTCTCCAGTTCTCGCACGTTACCGGGCCAGGTATAGTCCATCAACATCGCGAGGGCGGCCTCACTGACACCCTTGACCTCCTTTCCTCGCGCCTCTCCGCACTTCTTGAGAAAGGCCTCTACCAGGAGCGGAATATCCTCACGTCGCTCCCGGAGCGGCGGCAACTTCAGCTCGATCACATTGAGTCGATAATAGAGGTCCTCGCGGAATCGCTTGGTCCTCACTTCTTCACTGAGGTTCAGGTTGGTGGCCGCGATGATGCGCACATCCACCGAGATGGGCTTGGTCGCACCCACCCGTCGGATTTCTTTTTCCTGAATCGCACGAAGAATTTTCGCCTGAAGCATGAGCGGGAGCTCACTGATCTCATCCAGAAACAACGTGCCTTTCTGTGCTTCTTCGAACAATCCCCGCTTGTCCATCTTCGCGTCGGTAAAGGCGCCTCTCATATGCCCGAACAGCTCGCTTTCCAGGAGCTGCTCCGGAATCGCCGCACAGTTAACCGGGATAAAGGGAGCATCCTTTCTGTCACTATTGTAGTGGATCGCTTTGGCGACCAGTTCTTTCCCGGTGCCGCTTTCTCCTGTGATGAGCACGTTGGTCGGACTATCGGCCACGCGCCGGATTAAATCGAACACCGCCTGGATCGCCTTGCTCTTCCCCAGGATATGGTGGAAGCTGTATTCCTTTCGGACTTCTCTCCTGAGCCGGCTGACTTCCCGCCGTAAGGCCGCTTCCCTCATCACCCGTTCGACGACCCGGATTAGTTCGTCTTTCTTGATCGGCTTGGTAAGGTAGTCGCTCGCCCCGTGTTTCATGGCTTCGACCGCTGTTTCCACCGACCCAAACGCGGTCATGAGGATCACGTTGATATCGGGATGGTCTCGTTTGATATGAGTCAGCAACTCAAGTCCTTGCATGCCTTTCATGCGAAGATCCGTAAGGACGACTGCATGGTCTGTTTCGGTCAATCGTTTCAGAGCTTCATCACCGCTTCCGGCCATCGTGACCTGATGACCTCGGTCTTTCAGCATGTCCTGGGCCAATTCCCGCATGTCGGCGTCGTCATCGACGACGAGGATCGCGCGCCATTCTTCAGTCATGCAGCACCTATGAACCCTGAAAGAGGATAAGTGTGTCTTGAAGTGAGCTTTGGCTTATTGTCCCAGATTGCCACGGCCCGCCTCGTAGGTTGACGAATTATGCCCCATCTGAGGTCAGTTCGGCATCCTTACACCGAACGCAGGCAAGGGTAGCGCCAGAAAAAGTGGAAGTCCCAAATACCGGAAGTACTGAACCGGCAGCCGGATAAAAGAGTCGAGTTGCTGAAGCCGCTAAATGGCTTATTCCTTGCCGACTGAAGTCAATGGCCTCGCCCTAGACGGAGGATAATGGAAGGGTGAAGCTGAATGAGGATCCATTCCCCGGAATTGATGTCACCCAAATGCCTCCCTCATGGGCTTCAACGATCCATTTGGCTATAAAAAGCCCAAGGCCAAGCCCTTGACGGTCGGCCACATTGAGTTGAGAGAACCTTTCGAAAATTCGGGCCTGTTCCTCCGCTGAGATCCCCGGTCCGTTGTCGGTTACCGAGACTTCAACGAAAGTCTCTCGTTTGCGCACAGACAGATCAATGGCGCCTCCCCTGGGTGTAAACTTCAGTGAATTTCCGATCAGGTTTGACAGCACTTGAAGAATTCTATCGTGATCGATGTCGACGAATAGAGGCTCAACCCCTGCCTCAATCCTCATGGAAAGCCCCTGATTTGACGCGAGTGGGGTGAAGAGTTCACGACATTCTCGTAACAGAGATCGAAGGTCGACCCTTGCAAGGTGGAGCGTCAGTTTGCCCTGTGCCATTCGCTCTACATCAAGCAAATCGCTTATCATTCGACCCATGGCGTCTGCGCTGTGTTGGATTCGTCCAAGGTGTTCTAGAAGACTACCGGTCTCGCCTTTGGAAAGGCTTTTTCGCATCAAACGCGCGCTGATCCCGATAGCGGCGAGGAGGTTCTTTAAATCGTGACTGACTATGGAGAGAAAGTGTTCCCTCGTAATAAGCTCGCTATCCTCGTGGATTCGCTCATCGAGGAGATGGCTGTCGGTTTGTTGACGTTCATGTTCGAGGAGTGCGCCGACGAGTAATTGCTTTTGAGCGCCTTCCTCTGCGCGAATACGATCCACGGCTTGTCGCTCAGCCGCTTGTAATTCGTCGAATCGTTCTCGCTCCTCAGACAAGAGTTCATCATCTATCTGTGACAGGAGAGTATCGGCGCTTGCACGGAAGTGTGCTTTGTCGTCGTCCAGGGCCTCACGTTGACTTTCTTTAGCCTGATCAGCGGCATGCCGAATCGAATGGACTTTCTCGCGAGTCTTTTCTTCGACCGTTTGAAATGGGTGTGTCAAATATTCATCCGTCTTGTCACGTTCCTCCTCTAAACTCCGGTCGGTCTTCTCTCGCAGCTCCTCAGTGGATGTTGTTCCCGTAAACTCCATGGATCGACGTTTCTCCTCTTGATGCTCGGGCAATGGCGGGATCATATCCTTACGAGGAGGTTAGGATGAACTTCAGCCTGCTTGAAAACACAGCATACTAGGTGCCGTTGTTCCAACATGTCAACAATGCGAATTGCGCCTCTTTCTACTCACCTGTAGACTGAACACATGGGGTCTCCCCAAACCTCAACAGATACGTGGTGGCTCCGCGGCGTCATCGCGCGATCAGTCGGCATCGTTGCGGTTGCCCTTGGGTTTGTCCTCGGCATGTACGGGCTCGATCACCCTGCCTCAGCCTGGCTTCCGACGGCGCTTGGGTTACTCGTGACCGGGATGGTGGCCCAAGGCTATGGCCTATACTGCTCGATCAAACGGATGCGGCAATTGAACTCCCGATAAGGTTTCCCTCGGCTCGCGTGGTCCATGGCTGTAGAGGTTACGAGGAGCCCGACATACATAGATATGGCTTGCCTAGGTATTATTGAAAGGAGGCACAGAGATGTACGTCGGACCGTTGATGTGGGTGCTCCTGCTTTTCCTCTCCTCTGGCTGCGCGATTGGACAAGTCCCGCTTGTTCATCCCGAAGCTGTCGAACGACGATGCGGGCCGGTCTCACTGGTTCAACGAGTGACCGATCAACATTTATTTCGCCTTCCTGCCGACAGAGCAATCCTGCCCGGCGATCCCGATGTGTTGGCTGGGCGATTCTCTCCGCAATCTCAGAGTATCGCCGAGCGCATTGGCGTGAAACACCTTCTTGTGCGAGCGGCGGTGCTCGAGGGTAATACGGATCGAGATGTAGCCACAGCCGTCGAACGCCTCCACGTGCAACAACAGATCTCGAATCGCATTGCGCTGGCGTTACTCGATGTTGCCAGGACCGCGGCGGAAGCGGATTGCGAAGAAAAACGAGCCGATCAGCTCGCCGAAGTGTTGGGAGAAGAGCGCGACAAACACATTCGACGACTACTCCTCATCTCTATCGTGGGTGATGCCATGATCGGCATCGTCGCGGGAGGCTTGAATCTGGCGGTGATGGAAACGGCCGCGGCGGCCGCTGAGATATTCGGCGGAGCTGTGGCCACCTGGTTTGGCGTCGCATCCCTTTCCTTATCCGACGAAGCACGCCATGACTTCCGACATCGACGTAACCTCTTGCAGGAGGTGTGGACTGGGCCGAAGGAATCCGCCCTGATTCCTCCCTCGGTCTGGCGGCACATGACCCGTCCGCTCCCCGAGGATCCTGAGAACTACTCCTTGCGCGAATCGCTCATCAGGCGCTGGCGGCAAGACGGTCGTCTGGGGGAGGCAGGTTCGGAACCGGAACAGCGGCGCATTGACCTCTACTTCGGCGAGGGTGGCTCTTATAGCATTGGAGACCTTCGAGACCGAGCCGCGATGCTGGAACTCCTCAAAACAGATGTCAATCTCATGAGTCAAGATCTCGAACGACTCATGGAAGAAATTCTTTCACAAGGTCCTGCATGAGGGTAAAACCATTGTTTGTTCGTTCGTCTGGATGTGCCACGGACCGCTACCACATGGCTCATGGTGCTTCTGAACCAGTACTAACCGGGCTTGGTGAGTGATCCTGACCGGTTGAAACTGCTGAGCCAGCTGGGACTCGACCCCAGGGCCCTCGCCTTAAAAGATCAAAGATAGGTCTCAGGAAGCCCGGCGGTCGCAATGGTTTCCCCCGATCAGCTATCAGCAGGCTGAGGAAAAACTCCATTTGTGCGCTTCGATTAGGTTCAGCACGAACGGAAAAGCTCAGTATATTCAATCATCGCTCCGTTCGTCCTGAGGCTCTCGAAGGATGAACGGAGGATTTCTCCGCAGCCTGTCAGGTGCTCAACTGTATCATCATGAAACACTGGCAGCAGTGCTACCCCTACTCAATAGCTTTCCTTGTTGTTTATTCTTCCTCTCTATGTCATATAGTGCAACCCTTAGATCAATCATACTTATGTATTCAAGTGGAGAGCAAACGAGGGAGGACGTTATGATCAAAGTCCAGAGTCAGTTCGTCCAGCAGACGTTGGGGGCGCTCGCGCTCGTCCTATTTCTCGGTGCACTGGCGATGATCTGGCCCACCATCATTGCCCTATTACTCGGCGCACTACTGCTTCTCCAATCTTGCGGTGCCGAACAGGAGATTACGGTGCTGTCGTGGACCGAGGTCGGTAATTGGCCGATCGTGTTGGCCTCTCTTCGGCGACCCGGTCTTCCGGCGATTCTTTCGTGATGAGTTCGAGCGGCGTCTTCGGCTACCGAAAGCATTTCGCTAGAACAGGATGGGCTCCGGAGTGATCCTGAACGGCAACACGCACCTACGGTTTGCCTGGCATCGGTAGGGATAAGACGGTCGGAAGCATCCCTCGATCACGCTTCGATCAAGATGGCTCGCCGTACCCGTGGTGCCCCAGCCTTGCGGGCTTGCCACAGGTCATAAGCGGCCTGCTGGGCCACCCACACATCGGCACGGCCTCCGTGTTTCGCGCCAAGCCATCTTTGCGAGTCGTCTGGTTGCTCATTGTGTCAGGGGTACTGGCACATCCGAGGGGACATAGATTTTCAATTCCGTCAGAGCGAGGAAGCCTCGATCCGAGGTAATCAGGGCGTCAGCTCCGATCCGCAGCGTGATGGCCGCGATGAGAGAGTCGTTCATCGGCAGTCCGTAGCGTTCCTGAAGTTCCAGCGCTTTTCCCATCAAGTCCGGCTCATGGCACGGTTCGAATCCCAATCCGAGCGTCACCAATGCTTTCACCTTGTCTCGATACATCGTCAGGTTTTTTACAATATTGGGTTTGCCTGACAACTGACGGGCCGGGTTGGTTCCACGCACATGACCAAGCAAGGTGGCCTCGATGATCATCAAGCGGTGGATCGTTTCCTGCCAGACCGGTTGGGGGAGCACACCCGACAGGTCACGGTCCTCAATGCGACGGAGAAGACGCTGGGCTTGCAGCGATGTTCCTTGTTCCGCATAGATCAAGATGTTCGTATCCAGCACGCACAAGCTTCCGCTCGGGATATCGTCGAGGTTCATAGCTCCCACATGTCCTCTTCAAGCACGTGGCGAAGCTGCTCCGGAGTCAGCTTCATCGGTCGCTCGCAAAATACGTGGTACGCCATCCGCCTCTCACTCGGTGCGGCCGCGTCCTTACGGAGATATTGGACCAGCGCATCCTGTATCAGATGGCTGATGGAGCGTCCCTCCTCCGCAGCCTTGCGCTTGGCCAACTTCATGATCGCTTCTTCTATTTGAGTGCCGATTTTCTGTTTCATGGCCTTAGAGCCTGTTTATAATCTTTCACTACATATGCAGTATGTCTGATTGTCCATTCACCTCACGGAGGGTCATCAGACATGCGTGCCACGTATCCCAGCGATATCAGTCGGAAGCAATTTTCTGTGATCGTGCCGATTCTTGAGCACGCCCGCAAGAAAACCCGCCCCCGTGAAGTGGATTTATATGAGGTCTTCTGCGGGGTGCTCTATGTGCTGAAGAGTGGGTGTCAGTGGCGGATGCTGCCCTCGGATTTTCCGGCGTGGGAGGTGTGCTACTCGTATTTCCGCCAGTGGAAAGACAAGGCCACGCCGGAACACGACAGCCTCCTGGAAGAGGCCTTAAAAAAATGTGGTTGGCGTGGTCAGACAACGCAGTGGTCGGACCGAACAAACCAGCTTCCTCATCGTTGATGCGCAGAGCGTCAAGAACACGGATACCGCCGAAGAGAAGGGCTACGATGGAGGGAAGCAGGTGTCAGGCATCAAGCGCCATCTCGCCGTGGATACGCAAGGCCTGCCGCATGCGATTCACATCACGACCGCCAACGTCACCGACCGAGCCGGAGCGCTGGCCGCATTCGGCCTCCATAAACCCCGCCTCTCCGAGGTCAAGAAGGTGCTGGCCGATGGGGGCTATACGGGCGAGACATTTGCCGAGCGTGTCCAGGAAATTCTTGGCTGTTCCGTTGAAATCGCCAAACGCAGTGCACTTCATACCTTTGCCGTCATCCCGAAGCGCTGGGTGGTGGAACGCTCCTTCGCGTGGTTGGAAAAATGCCGCAGACTCTGGAAAAACTGCGAACGCAAACTCGCCACCAGCCTCAATATGGTCGTCCTGGCGTTCCTCATCATCGGCCTGAAAAGATTATAAACAGGCTCTTACTCCCTTGCCCCAAGCACCAGCCGTGGCGTGAGCATCTCCAGACGCTGAGACCGCCATGCCGGTACAGCGATTGATTCGATCCGTCTGACGCGCCGTGTAATTTTCAAACACAATCTAGGCTACTCTAGAAGTCTAGAAGTGTCAGGACGCACGATTCGTCAATGGGTTCGAGGCCGTGGATGTCGGAAGAAGCACTGGTGGGATTTATCCGTGCGCCGTTATTATGAGGCGCACGGCGCGAGCAAGCTTGATGTGGTGAGCCGGCTGGGACTCGATCCCAGTCCTCGCCTTAAAAGTTCGAAAGAACGGCTTTTGACAAGTGCTCGCTATTGCACCGGTTTCCCCATTATTCGTTGCAATATTGACAGATTAGCGCATTCCATTGATTCTATGCGGTCCCGCCTCTTTCCTTCCATTCCTGAGGGACTTGGTTGCTGTTTGTTGTGTGTCCACCGAGATTAACGGATATTGTATTGTCGAATGGCTATCCCGGTTCATGAACCCCTTTGCTGAGACAGTTTGGAATGACTAGGGGAACTCTAGGGCGGGTTCTGGCGAGCGGATAGCTTGCGACTCAGCTGCTAAGATCTGTGCGATCGATTGCTGCTTTTCTTTCTCCGGTGGCCATCCGACAATGTTGGCATGACGCGAGCGACGGTCCGTATCGGCATTGAAGCTGAGCTTTTGGTCGTAAACGAGACCTGCATTCAGATCGAAGCGTCCCAACAGTGGTCGGTTCCTGACACGAGCGACTTTTTCTAGTCCAAGACTCCATATTTCAGAATCTGGCAACCCTGAAACGCGGAAAACAGACCTAGCCCCATCCGAAGCCGGCATAAAAGCACTGTGGCGCACCGTACCATTGGCTCTAATATCTCTCTTCTCAAGTTGATACTTGCAAACGGTTTCAAGGCGTGAAACAACGGGGTCAAGTTCGAGGTTAGGAGAGGACCCGGCGAATATTCTCGACAATAGACGAAGGAATCGCTTCAGATATGAACTCAGTTCCATATGTTTTTTGCCCTCTTCCAAATAGGCCAGCGTAAGTGATAACGCCCTTTCCGGAGAATCCGACTAAGAAAGAGCAATAGTTACTAACAAACCATTCCAAAGCGAGATCTCCATTGGGCTCAATAATTACTTCTGGAATTGGGAGAGTGGATGGAAGCTTTCTGAGAAAATCGATTGTTTCTTTGCAAGTGAGTTCGGAAATTGGTGCAATCTCTCCGCCTTGTCGGGATTCAGCATAGGCGTCCATCACAGAATCTATTGCTTCTTTCCTTTTTTGTCTGCTGGCTGGGAGTTCAAAATCCTTGAAAGTTGTTGGAAGAAAATTCAGAACAGCATCCTGGCTGCTCGGACCGGCATATCCCAGGAGATTAACCAGTGGATAATGAAATGCTGCTGTAGTCATTCGAGTAGCCCCGCTGTAGTCTCAGTAATGCTTTCGAAAAAGACCCGGTTCTTGATAGCTCGCAACGTATCTATCCTATCCCATGCCATTCTATCCCAAGAATCCGTCCGGTTTTCAAACAATTTCTCCATGAAAACATCTATATCAATCACAACCGGAACCAGTGTTGGCTTGACTCCCGGCTGGAATGACTGAGTAATGATGATCATGACCTGGTTCTTTTCGTCTGGAATAGCCATCCTGGTAAGAAAACTTGAGTATGCTTGTGGAAGTGCGTTTGGAATTACCGGAGCTGCTGTTAAATAGTCGTCGAAATCGATCAGAGGTCCAGGAAGTTCAACTTGATTAATGAAACGAGTAGCAATGCGAGTTATCGCTTCGGGTTTCATTGATTCCCGATAGACTTGCCACGCGGCATAGGCACCTTTTCGGAGGGCTTCCCAGTTATCATATGGCTTGAGACAGCTAAAGGTGAAGCTATCCAGCTTTGCTTGGATGACGCGTTTGCCATCTTTGCTGTCATATCGGTAACCAACATGACTCGATATAGTTTCCTGTCGGGAAGGAGGGCCAACCTCAAAGAGCATTTGCACAGCTCGCAGCTCTTTTTCTTCTGGAAATTGCCCTGGCAATTGTTCCTGTATTGCAAGGGTAAAACGCTTAATAAGAGCTGGGTCTTGCTTGTCTGTAGGGAGCTTAACTCGAATATCAATAACTGCCTCTGTTATTGGAGCCTTTGTAAGATGACGCTCTCTGGCCATGGTAGGAGCGCATTATACAGACTCTGCTGTGAAAAGTGTCTGGCCGTGTCATGTCCGTTAGCTATTTACTATTCGTCCCAATTCTAGAGACCATAGGAGTGAAAACTTTCTCAAGGAAGCCCAGGGAGTGCCGGAGGCTTCTCTGTGAAGCACCTCAGCGCTTTAGTGTGTGAGCGGTCATCCACTCCTTCGCCTCACAGGCGACATTCATAAGTGCCGCGAGATCGTTGAGACCGAATGAGGTGCTGTTGCGCCACATGCCGGACCGATCCTTGAATGGTCGGGAAAAGGTCGTTGAGAAGAACGGGTCGTTCTCGCTGACATTCTGCCAGATCGTCGCCTTGATGTTCCCGCGAGGCAGGGGCCGGAACCGGAGTGCCGGAGAGGATTATGCAGCGAGGGTGACAGTGCGCGAGTGATGCGCCTCGGAGTTGATAGCCGGACACTTGTTGCCGCTGGCGACTCAGAAGAACCCTATTCACTTCCGCCTTGGGCTGACAAACAGGTCCTGATGACTCATACAGATGAATGAGAGGACCTTCACTGTCCTTCGATTCTCACGCCGCGACCGTAGGGATTGGTGGGACTATCAGAGCGAAAGGGACTGCCTGCACCGTAAGGATTGTTGATGGAGTCTGGCGAAAGCGGAGACCCGAACCGACCGTAGGGGTTGCTGGTCGAATCAGGATCGCAGGGGTTGGCGCTCAGCTTGCCGAGGTCTTCGGCTGCGACCGGCATCGTGAAGGCACAGAGTGCGATGGCGGTAAAGATGGCTTGCTTCAGGCCACCCTCTCGATTGCTATTCAGGCTGCTGTCTCTTCAGATCCTCCTTACGCGGCTTCACCTCTTAAGCCATCTTGAAATCCAAGAGAGCATAGACTTTCAGATGCTTGACGACTTTGAATCTTGTGTCCGCTGAAACCAAGGCAGCGACTTCGAGGCGGATGGCTACGGCAGCTATAACAGAGTCGTTGGTCATCAGACCATAACGCTCTTGTAGCGGCAGGGCCTTGTCGAGCAGGTCAGTCCTTGTGCCGACTTCAAACCCCAACCCAATGTGATGAGTGCGGCCACCTTCTCGCGATAGATCGTGAGGCGCTTGAGCACGTCGGGCTTGGCCGCGAGCTGTCTCGCAGGATTCCCGCCTGAAATCTTCCCTAACACTATCGCTTCAGCCAACATGAGTGTGTGAGGCAACTCCTGCCGAACCGGCTGCCGGGCCACACCGATCAGTTCTCGCCGCTCGATTCGTCGCAGCAGCCGTTGGGCTTGTGCCGATATCCCTTGCTCAGCGTATAGCAAGACGTCCGTGTCAACGACGCACAGACTGCCGCCGGGAATATCATCGAGATTCATTGATCCCATACATCTTCTTTGATTACTCGCTGGAACTGCTCGTGCTTGAGCTTGATCGGTCACTCACAAAATGACTGATGGGCCATCTCTCACTCTTTCGGGCTCGTGGGACCGGCGCTGAGGTATTGGACCAGGGCATCCTGGATAAGATCGCTGATGGAGCAACCCTCCTCTGCGGCCTTGCGCTTAATCAGCTTCATAATCTCTTCTTCTATTTGCGTGCCGATTTTTAGTTTCATCGCGGTTACCCCTGTTGCCGAAGCGCCAATCAGGGTGTGAGCATCTCCATCACACACACTGACACACCATGCCCGCACAGTGATTGGCTCGATCCGGCTGTATCGGTTGATAATTGTCTACCACGATCTAGGCTATTCTAGAAGTGTCAAGAAGGGTTCGGCGAAACCGTTGCGGGCGCTGAATGCTGGAAAAAGTACTGGTGGGATTTATCCGTGCGCCGTTATTATGAGGCGCACGGCACGAGCAAGCTTGGTTTGGTGAGCCGGCTGGGACTCGAACCCAGGGCCCTCGCCTTAAAAGGGCGATGCTCTACCGACTGAGCTACCGGCTCACAGTGAAGAGGCGGAATCATAATCTTATTTCTGAAACGACTGGGTGGGACCAGCCAAGAACACTGCCGCATCATAGCATTGACCAATGACCGATGACCGATGACTATTGACTATTTTTCACGAGCGTTTGGGGCTTCGACGGGAACAGTCTAAGGGATTACGCAACATGATCGTCTCCGCGCGCTTGGACCCAGTCGAAATCATATCGATTCGGCACTGCGACAACTCTTCGATTCGAGCCAAGTAACGTTTCGCTTCGACGGGGAGGCGCTTGTAGCTGGTCGTCCCTGTCGTCGCAGTGGTCCATCCTTTCATCCGTTGATAGACCGGTTCGCAGCTGGTCAATAGGTCCAAATCAGCCGGCATACTCTTATAGATGGTGCCCCCATGTCTGTACCCAGTACAGAGCTTCAACTCCTTACAGCCGTCGAGCACATCGAGTTTGGTCAGAGCCAGGGACGTGAGCCCATTCACCAGCGTCGCATGACGAACCACGACCGCATCAAACCAACCGCAGCGCCTTGCACGTCCTGTGGTCGAACCAAATTCTCGCCCTCGTTCCTGGAGCCCCCGTCCGACCTCATCAGTCAGTTCCGTCGGAAACGGCCCACTGCCGACTCTTGTCGAGTAGGCCTTGGCGATGCCCATGACCGCGTCAATCATCGTGGGACCGACACCGGTGCCCGTACAGGCCCCGCCTGCGGCGGCACTGGACGAGGTCACATAGGGATAGGTGCCGAAGTCCACATCCAGGTTCGTGCCTTGAGCCCCTTCAAATAAGACCGTCTTGTTCTTTTCTATCGCGCGATTCAACAGCAGGGTGGTATCGACGATGTGGCTCCTGAGTCGATCGGCATAACCCATGTACTGCTCGAAGACTTTGTCGACCCGAAACGTCTCGACTTTATACAATCGCTCTAAGAACCAGTTCATCTCGACAAGATTCTCTTCGAGTTTTCTCTTGAACAGCGATGCGTTCAGCAGATCCCCCATGAGAATGCCGATCCGCGCCATTTTGTCAGCGTATGAGGGCCCGATCCCCCGTCCGGTCGTACCAATCTTCCGTGATCCCTTCGATTGTTCCGACGCGCGGTCGATCGCCTTATGATAGGGGAGGATGAGGTGCGCCCGCTGACTGACGGCGAAGTTCTTGCCGATCGCGATGCCCTTCGTCTGGAGCAGATCCATCTCTTCGATCAGAGACCCTGGATCGACGACGACACCGTTACCGATGACACAGGTCGTCCCTCGATACAAAATTCCCGACGGGATGAGATGGAAAATATAGGTCCCCCGCTCGTTAATCACGGTATGCCCGGCGTTGGAACCTCCTTGATAGCGTACGACGATATTGGTGCCTCGGGCCAAGATATCGACGATCTTGCCCTTACCTTCATCGCCCCACTGAGCCCCGATAATGACGAGATTCCCCATAGTTGAGAAAGTCCACAGCCTGCGTCGGCACGAAAAAATGGCTCTGACCGATTGGGAGATCAGAGCCAAGGGGGCTCATGGTAGGTGCAGCCTATTCGTTTGTCAAGTTGCTCGTTGGGTATTGCTCATCGAGTATCCGCATTGTTGCCGTAAAAATCCGATAGTTACGGAGAATAGGGCGGTATCCGAGGTGTTTGCCGATAACGATTAGACAGGAATCCTGGAAGCGCAGAAAGCGGATGGGGATATGGAGAGCATGGTGGGCGATACAGGTATCGAACCTGTGGCCTCTTCCGTGTGAAGGAAGCGCTCTACCACTGAGCTAATCGCCCGACCGACGAAGCCGGTCTAAAAAGAGGCCAAACTCTAGCACTGCGCCACGGGACCAGTCAACGCAGGGATTCCAACACGAACCATCTCCATGAGAAAGGGGAACAAACATGAGCGCCAAATCTACCAAGACCCTGTCAAAACGGCGTCGCGCGGGATGGGCGAAACTGCAGGAGATGACAGACCACGAGATTGATTACTCAGACATCCCGCCGACGGACGCCAAGTTTTGGGAAAAGGCACAGGTCGTGCTTCCGCCCGTCAAAACCCATTTGTCCTTACGGTTGGACGAAGATGTCGTGGAGTGGTTTAAGCGGCAAGGAGGCGGATATCAAACCAAGATCAACGCCGTGCTGCGATCCTATGTGCAGGCACATTCGGCCAAGAGGAAGGCGTAAGTCACCGGCAAGCACTCTGGATATGCACGGGCCGGACCGTCGACACCATCGCCGCTGACCGAGGCTCTGATCACATTCCCTTGGGTCCATCTAATATGTACCCTTGTGAGAGCGTAGAATTCTACGCTATATTACGCGCATGATTAACCGGGGGCCAACACCATGCCCGTGGCATACAAGAAAGAAGAAATCCTCAGCGCATCTCGCGTCGCGCGGTCCTTCGGAAAAGTGCTGACCGATTTGAAAGCACAGCGCCGTCGGCGGGTGGTCGTCCTGAAAAATAATCACGTTGAAGCCGTGATCGTGCCGGTGGACGACTATGAAAAGATGGCGGAGGCACTCGATCTTTTGGAGCACATGGAGATCCATCGCCTTGTCACACAACGGGCACGCAAGAAAGGGAAGAGGCTCATCACACTGGAGGCGTTGCTGAAGGAGCAACGGGTTGCGGTATAGCGTTGTCTTGACCGCGGCAGCGGCGGAAGATTTTCGGCAACTCGATGGGTCGTTGAAGCAGCCGGTTGCCAAGCAGCTCCGAAAACTCGAAACCGTCCCACGACTCGGCGAGCATCTTGGGAACCGAGCAGGCTTGACCTTACCGGCTACTACAAACTCTACGCCGCCAAGAAATCCATCCGTATCGTGTACCGGATTCTCGATCAAGAGATCCTGGTTGAAGTCGTGGCCATTGGAAAGCGAGAAGACCTCGCCGTCTATGAGGAAGCCCTCAAGCGGCTGAAGCCACGGGACCGATAGAAGAACGCACAAGGCGGGTGAAACCGCAAACGTTCAAAGCACAACGCGCATAGGGTTAGGGAAGGTCTTGAGCAAGACGGAAGCCAAGGTCATGATTTCGAAAGTCAGCAACGCCCCAGATCCGTGTCGAAGTGCGCATGTTCACCGGCATGTAGCCCCAGGAGCCTCCACGGATTATGCGACGACCACAATCACCACCACCGTCTTCGAGCCAAGGCTGGCCATCCGCTGGGACACCTTTGTAATTCTCGTGCCAGCAATCCTCCAGCCATTCCGACACATTGCCGCTCATATCGTAGAGCCCAAGTCCATTGGCTTGCGTGCGGCCAACCGGCTCGGTACGTTTCGCGCCATACACCGCATAATCCTTCAATAGACTCTCGTCAGAAGTCCCAGGCCACATCTGCTCCTGCCCACCGCTTCGCGCCGCGTACTCCCACTCAGCTTCCGTGGGCAACCGATAGCGTTTGCCGGTTCGTTGGGATAGCCAATGGGCGTAGGCTTTCGCATCGCCCCAGGACACGTTGACGACCGGTCTCTGACCACGTCCCCAACCCTCATCCTTTGGCAATTGGCGATCAGTCATCTGGGCAAAGAGGTCGTACTCGTCAAAGGCATTTTCATACCGTGCCATGGCAAATAGTTTAGTGAATTCGACTTGGTGTTTAGGAACTTCAAACACTACAGAGCCCCCCATCATGAACGACCCTGGCGAAATCAGTATCATTGCGGGCTGGGGCGGGCTTCTTCGCTATGGCCTGCGCTCCACGGGTTCAGCCTCTTTGCGCTGCTTGATTTTCTCTTTGAGCTGCTCGACTTGCTCTTTCATTTTCTCTAATCGCGGCGAAGGGGCATAGACAGGCGAAGGTTTCGGCTGAAAAATCAAGAACGCAGCTATAAGGACGATGATAAAGACTATCAGGCCGATGCCACCGACCAAATAGGATGGGAACCCTTCCGTTGTTGTCCGGGAAGCTACTGTCGAAGAGGCTGGTTCTTCTTCACCCGGCTCCAGCTGTGGTTGAGAATCAAGTCTTGATGGAGGAACCGCTGCCTCGACACTCTCCTGTTCTCCTCGATCGACGCCGCAATCGGGTTCCTTCCCTGTCGCGCTTCCATCCCTTACGGTACTGTGCGCGTCTGAGAACGCAATTGGTGCTTCCTCATGGGATGGCGGCACCTCTGGTTGGGATTCAAGACTGGATGGAGGAACCGCTACCTCGACATTCTCCTGTCCGGGTCCCTTAACTTCGGAACGGGCGGCCGCCTCTGTCGCTATTGCTTCCGTGACAGTGTGTTGCGCATCCGAGGGCGGGAGGTTCTCCCGCTCACTCTCTATTTGTGCTCGCAAATACTCAATGAGCCGGTCCATGTCCCGATGAAAATCGGGGTCAGAACGTACCACGACGCTGTGACGGTACGAGAAATCTCGCAGACTAACTGGCAACCGATCGACTGGCGGGATTACAGCCCCACTCACCAGTACCGGAATAACTGGAATCCGACGCTTTAGCGCCGATTCGATTTCAATCCGGACAAAATCTCCTTGGTCTTCAAGTCTGGACTTTCCCGTTCGGCCCTTGAGCTTCATCCAGTTTCGCCCGATTACGGCGAGGAATACATCGCATTTTGCCACCTGCTCATCCAAATGGTGACGAAAGTCGATACCAGGAGGCATGGAATCCACATCCCGAAAGACCGCCTTTGGAAACGCTTGGATGAGCCGGTCATAGATTCGACCAGTGACATCCGCACTATCCTCGCGGCGATAGGAGATCAGGATCTTGCTCATGGTCAAGTTACTCGCGCTGGCATCGAGCTTCCTGAGGCACCAGTCAACTTCCCAGGCGCCACCTAGTCATAGTGCTTAGTAGGGAGGTCTAGGTGGCGCATTCTACCCGTTCGCCCGACAAAGGCAAGAACCCTAGGCGGTGAGTGGTGAGTCCGAGGAGTTCGTTCGTGGTTCGACAGGTCTCACCACGAACGGAGTTTCTAGACCCAACAGTAGCTCGCCATCGTTTACCTTGACTTCACCAAAAGATGATTTCTAGAATGAGCGCCTTCCACTGTAAGGAACGTGAATAATGAGAGATGATGTCGTCATCGTGGGGGGTGGTCTGGCCGGCTCGGAAGCCGCGTGGCAAGCGGCGAATCGTGGTGCCAAAGTTACCCTCTACGAGATGCGCCCGAAAGAGATGACGAAGGCGCACAAGACCGGAAACTTGGCCGAACTCGTTTGCTCGAACTCGCTCGGTTCCGCCGATCCTCTGAATGCGCCGGGTATTTTGAAGGAGGAACTGCGTCGCTTGAATTCGCTCGTCATTGCCGCAGCCGAGCAAGCCAGAGTTCCCGCCGGGTCGGCGCTGGCTGTGGACCGTGACCAGTTCTCTCAGCACATTACTCGAGCGCTGGAAGGGCACCCAAACATCCGCATCCTGCACGAAGAGACCACCGACATTCCGACAGATTGCCTCTGCATCGTCGCAACAGGTCCGTTAACCTCCGATAAACTGTCTCAGGCCATCCGTGCCGTGACGCAATCCCAGCATTTATATTTCTACGACGCCATCTCGCCGATCATCGATGCGGACTCCATCAATATGGAGGTCGTCTTTCGTGCCTCTCGCTATGACAAGGGCGGAGATGATTATTTGAATTGCCCCATGACGGCAGAACAGTACAATGTCTTTTACGATGCCCTGATGGCCGCTGAAAAAGTACAGCCGAAGGAATTCGAGAAGACACCCTATTTTGAAGCCTGCGTGCCGATTGAGGTGCTGGCAGAACGGGGCCGCCGAACGATGCAGTTCGGCCCGATGAAACCAGTGGGGCTCAAAGATCCACGAACCGGGATTGAGCCGGCGGCGGTCGTGCAGTTGCGGACAGAAAATGTCCATCGGACCTGTTACAACCTCGTCGGCTTTCAGACCAAACTGACTTATCCGGAGCAGAAACGGGTGTTTCGCATGATCCCCGGGCTTGAGCAAGCCGAGTTCCTCCGGTACGGGAGCCTCCATCGCAACACCTTCATCAATTCTCCTCAGCTCCTCCTCAACACGCTGCAATTCAAAGCTCGCGGCACATTGTTTTTCGCCGGGCAGCTCGTCGGCGTCGAAGGCTATACGGAATCGGCTTCAATGGGAGGCTTGGCCGGCATCAATGCAGCGCGGGCCCTTGCTGGACAATCTTTGATCACACCTCCACCCACGACCGCGCACGGCTGCTTAGTTTCTCATATCACCTCGTCGGATCCTCGCCATTTCCAGCCAATGAACACCAATTTCGGTCTGTTCCCTCCCTTGGCGAGTTCTCCGAGGGACAAGGATAAGAAGCGACGCGCCTTGAGCCTGCGGGCCCTTGAGGATTTCGACGCATGGACGATGAAATCAAGGCTTTCATAATGTACCTGCAGGTTGAACGGAACGCGTCACAGGAGACGATTCGCAACTATCGATCCGACCTTCATCAGCTGGCGAGGTTCCTCCAGCGAACCAAGAAGGATGCTGCGCCCAGTCGCGTCGAGGAGGTCACGAGAGACGATATTCGCGCCTATCTGCACAACTTGGATCAACAAGGCGAGAAAGCTTCGTCCTTGGCAAGAAAACTGGCTTGCCTCCGCAGTTTTTTTCGTTTTCTAGTACGTGAAGAAGTCCTGCGAACGGATCCTACCGAAATCCTGCGAAGCCCCAAGCGACCAAAGCCGCTCCCTCGCGTGTTGACAAAGGACGATGCGGCGGCACTCATGGAGTTTCCGACCGGGCCATCGTCCTTGCCCTTGCGAGATCGCGCCCTGCTGGAAACGATGTACTCGACCGGGGCTCGGGTGAGTGAGGTCGTGGGGATCAATCTCGATGACCTGAACGAGGCGGACGGGATCGTGTGTTTGAGAGGGAAGGGTCGCAAGGAACGGATGGTGCCGATCGGGGATCTGGCGCTTCAGGCAATCCGGCAGTATCGCAGGTCCTTGAAACCGCCGGCCCGAAGCGGTCATCTGTCGTCTCCGATTTTTTTGAATCATCGTGGGGGCCGGATCACCACGAGGAGCGTCGCTCGAATGGTTGCTCGATACTCCAGCCGCCTCGTTGGTGGGGCGGTCAGTCCTCATGCCTTGCGGCACTCGTACGCGACCCATCTGCTCGACGAGGGAGCGGACCTCCGGTCGATACAGGAAATGCTCGGCCATGCCTCGCTCAGCACAACTCAAAAATATACACATCTGGCGATGGATCAACTCCTCGCGGTCTATGATCGAGCCCACCCTCGAGCACGAGAGGCAACGACTCCCTTGCCCGGAAAGGACCGAAAATCGTCATGACGATTCGATCGACCACCATCCTTTGCGTCCGACGCGATGGACGGGTCGCCATGGGCTGCGACGGCCAAGTGACCGTTGGAACCACCGTGATGAAACACAACGCCAAGAAGCTGAGACGCTTGCATCATGACCAGGTGCTGGCCGGATTTGCGGGAGCCACTGCGGATGCCTTCACCCTGTTCGAGAAATTCGAGAGCAAGTTGGAGGAGTATCGAGGCAACCTGACCAGGGCGGCAGTGGAGCTCGCGAAAGATTGGCGAACCGATCGTGTGCTTCGCCGGTTGGAGGCGTTGCTTGCCGTCGCCGGCCGTGAACAGTCGTTCATCATTTCAGGAACCGGCGATGTCGTCGAGCCGGAAGACGGCATATTGGCCATTGGATCGGGTGGACCCTATGCCCTGGCGGCTGCACGAGGACTTCTCCGCCATTCCCAACTCGACGCCCCGGCGATCGTCACTGAAGCCATGAACATCGCAGGTTCTATTGACATCTACACCAACCAACAGATTATTGTTGAAGAACTCCAAGGATAACTCACGATGATGAAGCCGCTCACAAGCGATGCCGAACCACTGAATCTCAATAGTCTCACCCCGCGTCAGATCGTCGAGGAGCTGAATCGCTACGTCATTGGACAAAAGGATGCCAAACGGATGGTCGCCATCGCTCTTCGCAACCGGTGGCGCCGCCAGCAGGTGTCTCCCGACCTTCGCGACGAGGTGATGCCGAAGAACATCATCATGATCGGGCCGACCGGCGTGGGCAAAACGGAGATCGCCCGACGGCTCGCCAAACTGGCCGAAGCCCCCTTCATCAAGGTCGAAGCGTCGAAGTTCACCGAGGTCGGCTACGTCGGGCGTGATGTGGAATCGATCATCCGCGACTTGACCGAGCTGGCCATCAATATGGTCAAGACACAACGGCTGGCGTCCGTTCAGCAGAAGGCAGAACAACAAGGCGAGGAACGATTGCTCGATCTGCTCTTGCCGCCGCCCCCCCCTCGACCGGGCTTCGTGGACAGCGCGAGCGAGCCGGTCGCTCAAGCCCCTCAGGACTCCCACGAAACGACCAGATCGAAGCTGCGCCTGCAGTTACGGGAAGGGAGGCTGGATGAACGAACGGTGGAGTTAGAAGTCAAGGAACGAAGCCTTCCCGTCGGCGTCATTTCCAACGTGGGTGGACTTGACGACCTCGAGAGTAATCTCCGAGACATGCTGGGCGGCATGTTTCAAGGCAAGAAGAAGAAACGACTGATGAAAGTGCCGGAGGCGCTCAAACATTTGACGCAGGAAGAAGCTCAGAAACTGATCGATATGGAAGATACTACGAGAGAAGCCATCACCAAGGTGGAACAGGCCGGTATCGTGTTCCTCGATGAGATCGACAAGATCGCCGGCCGCGAGCGCACCATGGGTCCGGATGTATCGCGAGAAGGTGTCCAGCGCGACCTCCTCCCCATCGTGGAAGGCTGCACGGTCACCACCAAACATGGGCCGGTCGTGACGGATCACATCCTCTTCATCGCCGCCGGTGCCTTTCATGTGGCGAAGCCGTCGGATCTGATTCCGGAACTCCAAGGACGATTTCCGATCCGCGTCGAGCTCAGCCCGTTATCAAAAGACGATTTCGTCCGCATTCTCACAGAACCGAAAGGGGCGCTGGTCCGGCAGTATCAGGCCTTGCTGGCCACGGAAGGCCTCACCATCGAGTTCACTACGGACGGTCTTGAAGAAATCGCCGAGGTCGCAGTGCAAGTGAATGAACGGACCGAGAACATCGGCGCGCGCCGCCTGTTCACCATCATGGAGCGGTTGCTTGAAGACATTTCATTCGAGGGACCAGGCTGGCCCGACAAACGGATCAGCATCACCGCGGCCTATGTCCGGGACCGGTTGAAAGACATCGTCAAGGATCAGGATCTGAGCCGGTATATTCTCTAGGCAGGACGAGCGCGGCGGGCAAGACTCGGTCGCGTTTCTCGCGGATCACGCCCATCGCGCCCTTCCCGCAGCGGGAGCACCGCATGAACAAACTCATCAAGAAAGCCAACGTCCTCATCGAAGCCCTGCCGTACATTCGCGCGTTTCGAGGAAAGACCGTGGTCGTCAAGTACGGCGGCCATGCGATGACGGACTCGTCGCTTAAGGAACGGTTTGCTCAAGATGTCGTACTGCTCAAGTACGTTGGCATCAACCCGGTCATCATTCACGGCGGTGGGCCTCAAATTGATAAGATGCTCGACCGACTCGGCATCGAGGCCAAGTTTCGGCACGGCGTCCGGATCACCGATGAAGCCACGATGGAAATCGTGGAAATGGTCCTGGCAGGAAAAATCAACATGGAGATTACGGATCTCATCAACCGTCATGGTGGTAGCGCCGTCGGGTTGAGCGGCAAGGACGGGGGGTTGATTCTCAGCAAGCCGCTGACGGCCAAGGCTTGGGCAGAAAGTCTGGACCGGGATTTGGATAGGGAAGACGGCGAAGGCGACTTCGGACTGGTGGGCGACATTGAAAAGGTCGACCCTGGTTTGTTGCGCAACCTTCAGGACGACCATTACATCCCGGTGATCGCTCCGATCGGAACGGATCGTGAGGGTAATACGTACAACATCAATGCCGATCTCGTCGGCGGATCCGTGGCCGGGGCCCTGCGCGCGGAGAAGCTCCTCATGATGACCGATATCAAAGGCATTCGCGACGCCAACGGGCGTCACCTCTCCACCGTGTCGCGTAAAGATGTGCAGCGCATGATGAAGAAGGGGACTATCACGGAGGGGATGATCCCGAAAGTCCGTGCTTGTTTGGACGCATTGGCCGAAGGGGTCGGAAAAGCTCACATTATCGACGGGCGTATCCCCCACGCCATTCTGCTTGAAATCTTCACGCACAAGGGCATTGGGACCGAGATCGTAAACTAATTCTCCGTTGACGGACCACCCACGTGCCCGCTGATCGCAACCGCCTCAAAGACGACCTGCATCACCTCGTGGAAGAGCGGCATCCCCTGTCCTCTCCGGTCCGCTTACAACAGACAGAGGTCTATCTGCGTCGCCGGTTCTCGGAGGCCGGGCTCGCCGTCACCGCACATGAATTCGAGGCATTGGGCAAGACCTATCGTAATGTCATCGGAACTGCGCGTTCCACCTCCCTGCACGACGAACAAGCGCCTCCCCTGATTCTCGCCGCACACTTCGACACAGTTGAAGGCTCTCCCGGCGCTGATGACAACGCCAGCGCCCTCGTCGTGCTGCTGGACGTAGCGCGCCGGATCCGATCGCTAAAGCTAGCGCGACCGATCCGCTTCATCGCCTTCAATTTGGAGGAACACAACCTACTTGGCAGCTTGGCCTATACCTCATTCCTACGAAAGAACCATCAGGCCATTCACGGAGCGATCGTGCTGGAATGCGTCGGCTATGCGAGCGATCAACACAACTCGCAGAAAATTCCCCCCGGTGTGCCCATCGCCGTTCCAACGACCGGCAATTTTCTCGCCGTGATCGGCAACAAGCGGTCAGAGGCTTTAACCGGCTCCGTTGCTAAGGCCATGCAGTCGCATCTCCCGATCGTTCCACTGGTCGTGCCGGGCAACGGAGAGAAACTCCCAGACACCAGACGCAGCGACCACACCTCCTTTTGGGAGCAAGGCTTTCCCGCCGTCATGCTCACGGATACCGCCAACTTCCGGAATCCCCATTACCATCGACCAACTGATACCCTCGACACGTTGAACCTCGACTTCATCGCCTCAGTAGCCGAAGGTGTCACGGCGGCAGTCATTGCACTGGTTGGTCAGCCGACTGCGTAGCTTTCATTGACCGACTTGGGTAGACTCCCCGGCCATGCTAAGCGGGATGGAATGAGACGACCATCTGTCATCAAGCCGTTCATTGACTCTCAAGAACTCGTCCGTTGCTTCAATGAAGATGAAATAGTGTGGCGCCGTTACGAGCAGAAACGCAGACTGCGTCGGTTGCGTGGCTTGCAGACACCACTCCCAGAAGAAGTCCTCGATGCTCTCGACTGGCTTGAAGCGGAGCAAGAATGCCAAAAAGCCCCGTCCATTGGAAGGCAGATCGCATGAGGCGTCCCAAACCCTTTGAGTCCCTGATTCTGACCATTCGAGGACACCGGGTGATGATCGACGCTGATTTGGCCGGCCTCTATGGCGTCGAGACACGAAAGCTGAACCAGGCAGTGAAGCGCAATGCCGATCGTTTTCCCAAAGATTTCATGTTTCGGCTCAACGCTGAGGAGAAATCTGAGGTGATCACAATTTGTGATTACCTCCACCACCTGAAATTTTCCAACAACCGGCGAGTCTAAGCTTAAGGAGAAAGCAATGACCAATCAGATGATCAAGTCCGTTCGAGTGATCGTGCAACCCCTTCCTGGCAGCATCATGGCCACCCTCTTTATGTCACCGAACTTCTCTCTCAGGCCACCAAGCAACTTACTCTCGGCCGCCGATGTTGCGATGTCACTGCATGGTAACTTGGTTCAATGGGCTGAGACGAACGACATATCGTGGGAGCGAGTGAAACCTCTGTCCGACAAGGAACGAGAAGCGCTCCTCGACAGTATGGGGCCAAGAGGATGCGTGACCGGGTACTTCCAGAGTACTGACCAGTTCCGATAAAACGTTTTCTGCAGGATCGATCCAGGCGAATTCACAATGAACCAGGTGGCGCAGAATCTAGGCATCTCGCGTTCTGCACTGGACAGTTTTAGTCGCCTTGGAGACAAGAAGAAGTGGTGGCAGTTCTGGAAGCGAAGGTTTCGGGAATATTCCCATGTTATTGAGCAACCCTAGGAAAATTCGGCATGACATAGGCATTGTTGACCAGACTGCAGCTGATCAAGGCCGATACATTTTACCCAGACATCGGCTCAACGACCTCTTCCAATCACTCATCCATCGCGCGTTCCAGGGGAAATTATGAGGGGTCTACTGTATTCTGGGTACAGAACGGTTTTGGTTTGAATGAAATCCATTGACGACATTCGCACTCAGTTGTCCCTCGGCCAGTTTGAGTTCAGCCGCCATGCGTTCAAGCGAGCTGTCGAGCAAACCATTAGCGAATTTGAAATTCGACAAGCCGGCGCGCAAGCGAGAATCATCGAAGACTACCCGGACGACAAGTATGCTCCAAGCTGCTTGCTGTTGGGGTTCACAGCGACTCGACGCCCTCTGCATATCCAGTGCCGTATGTGGACGCAGACTTGCTGAAGATCATTACGATCTATGAACCCGACGAAGCGGAGTGGTATGATTATTCCCGACGGAGGTAGCCATGTTCCGATGTCACGTGTGCGGGAAGACCGAAGGGCGGCAGGAGTTCGTCAGCGAGGTTTTCGATATTGATGGGAAAGCCGTGCGAGTCGAAAACATTCCTGCAACCGTATGCACTCAATGCGGCGAATCAGTTTTTAGCCGCGAAACAACTGAAAAGGTTCGTCGGATGGTCCATGGCGAAACGAAACCGATCAAATCCGTTCAGATGGACGTGTTCGCTTTCAGCTAAGTTTGGCGAACCTCAAGACATGGAAAACACGATGTCCAAGCGACTCCAGTTAGAAGTCACCACCCTCGCCTGAGCTGCAGTTCTCTCAGACTTACCAATTGCCGAGATTCGGCTGATGGAAACTCAGCAAGCCGCCTTCCGCCGACGTCTTGACGAGCTCTTCCAGTCGATACTCCATCGCGCGTTTCAGGGCGAATTGTACGCCCAATGAAGATGGGCTTCCTGAAACTCCTCTGTTATACTTCCCTTCGAAAAGGAGATCGCCATTATGAAGGAACAGCTTACCGCCGTGTTTCAGCAAGTTCCGGAAGGCTATATCGGGTTTGTCGAAGAGCTACCGGGAGTGAACACCCAAGGCGATACACTTGCTGAAGCGCGTACCAACCTCCACGAGGCGGTGCGACTTGTCTTGGAATCAAACCGCGCGTTAGCAGAAGAATCGCTGCACGATAAGACCGTCATCCGCGAGCCATTTGCCCTGATTTCATGAAGCGGATCGACCTGATCCGCCATATTGAAACGCATGGGGCCCAATTGCTTCGTGAAGGCGGTAATCACAGCGTCTATGTAAATCGTTCTGCGGGAAAGACTTCGACCGTACCCCGCCACCGGGAAATCAACGACTTTCTTGCTCACAAAATCTGTAAAGACTTGGAAATTCCCAAACCGTGAAGAAGAGACGTCCTGAATTGGCTATCGGTATCGTTACCTAAGCCGCTCCCGGCATTATCCATTCATTACATCACGATGTTCATGAATCATGAATATGGAGAAGTCCTGCAGCGCTTTTTTTGTACGCCTTCATGTCATGGGTGAGCGGCCATGCGAAAATACCTTTCTGGCTCAACTCGGCAAGCTATCGCTGAGGTATTTGATCGTCTCGATTACAAACGGCTCGAGTCCATCTATTGCTATGAAGGGGGCGATGAGTTTTGGCGTAAGAAGCGAGAGCCCTGCCGGCGACTAGGCAGCAAGGTAGCCGAAGCCCTCATAAAGAAGTTGCCGCCAGGGGGACGCAGTCTCTATGTGGGCGCCGGTGTGACGGAGTTGCCGGCATTACTAACCGAAGCACTCGAACTTCAGCGCCAGGTTGAACCCTATAATCTCCGACGGTCGGAAGTATCTATACTCAATCGCGCCTGCCGATCCTTGCCCGTAAGATTTAGGGCCCAGGACGCCTCTCTGGCAACTGGTCTCTTCGATCATCTCTGGATGGTCAGTGTGCTGAATGATCCTGAGCGGTTTCCGCACCTCTCACCGCTGTCCTATGGCCGAGCTGATCCGGTCACGTTTGATCCGGTACGATTCCAGAAGGAACGACGGATTGTCCAATTTATCGTGGACCGTTGCATGCCCAAATTGAAGGTGCCTGGCTTGGTGACAACCTCAACGGAGGAAGTGGTGTGGATTGCAGACTGGTGCCACCGTCATAAGCTCCCGTATCGCGTGGAGCGCAAACAGTATCCCACGGCACTCGTCGGTGATCCGATCTGTTTCATCAGGGTAGGTAAACGGCGGCGGGGTTAATGTCTGAGATCCCTCAGAGTTCAAAACCGGTTTTCTTACCTGTATCGTTCATATACCTTTTTGCATAGTTCACATAATTGTCCGCCGATTCCTTTATCCAGGCCAATTCCTTCTCCGTAACCGGGCGCTTGATTTTGGCCGGCGAGCCGAGGATTAAGCTCTTCGGCGGCACGATCGTGCCTTCGACGACCAAGGCTCCGGCTCCTACCACGGAATCCCCTCCGATCACCGCTCCGTCCATAATGATCGCACCCATACCCACCAGCACACGGTCCTGAATCGTACAACCGTGCAGCACGACATGGTGGCCGATCGTGACTTCGTTGCCGATGATCAGCGGATGTGTGCCGTGAGTCACGTGCAGCATGCAGAGATCCTGCACGTTGGTCCGATCTCCGATCCGGATGTAGTTCACATCGCCTCGGATCACGCTGTTGAACCAGACACTACAGTCCTCCCCCATGACAACATCGCCGATCATGACAGCGGTCTCTTCGATGAAGCATGAGCTGGGGATCGTCGGCCTGACTCCTTGAAAGGTTCGAATCATGATGGGCACTCTAGGGGAGTTGATTGATCTCCTGCAAGGGGCTACAAGGGTCTGATTGACAGTCTTTTTAACCCTCCCGTAGACTGTTTCCATGTCTCAGCCATTGATCATTCCGCGGCGGGCGAAACCGGAATCCCAAAGGGACAGGCACCGATCGCTGATCGGAGCCAGTCTCAAGAAAACTACGATCGGGTTTGTGAATCTTGGTTGTTCTAAGAATCAGGTCGACTCGGAAATCATGCTCGGGTCTCTCGTAGCCGAAGGGTTTCAACTGACCGGTGACCCGAAGCAAGCCGACGTAGTGATCGTCAATACCTGCGGGTTCATCGAAGAGGCCAAAGAGGAATCGATCAACACCGTCCTCGAACATGGGCGCCTGAAGAAAACAGGAACTTGCCGCGTCTTGATTGCAGCCGGTTGTTTAGCTCAGAGATATCAAGGAGACTTGCTGAAAGAATTACCGGAATTGGATGCGGTGGTCGGCACCGGGGAATTCGGCAGAATCGCCGACATCTGCCGGGACCTCCTAGCTCCCAAGAAGCGGCATCGACGCCTTTGGATCAGTCAGCCGCCCTATCTCTATGACGAGCTGGCGCCACGACTGAGACTCGGCAAGCAGCATAGCGCCTATGTGAAAATCGCCGAAGGCTGTAACCGTAACTGTACGTTTTGTGCTATTCCGCTGATGCGCGGGAAGCAGCGCAGCAGGCTGGTGGAATCCATTGTTGCCGAGGCGCGCCTGCTTGCCGATGAAGGCGTCAAAGAAATCAATCTGATCTCGCAAGATACAGTCAACTATGGTGTGGATCTCGGTCTTCGCGAAGGCTTGGTCCGTTTACTTCGCGAATTGGTCAAAGTCGAAGGCCTCCGATGGATTCGTCCGTTTTATCTCTATCCACAGCAAGTCACGGATGACCTGCTCGACCTCTACGCCGGCGAAGAAAAGATCACCAAGTATATCGACATGCCGCTCCAGCACATCAATGACCGCATGCTCAAACGCATGCATCGTCTGGGAGACCGCCCCGCGATCGAAGCCTTGGTCGATCGTATCCGGGCCCGTATTCCCGCGGTGACTTTTCGGACCGCGTTCATCGTCGGTTTCCCGGGAGAAACCGACGCCGCCTTTACCGAGCTGAACGACTATGTGGAACAGGCTGAGTTCGACCGGGTCGCCGTGTTCCACTACTCGGACGAGGAAGGGACCGGAGCAGCCGACTTGGATGAGAAAGTCGAGCGGGAAATCATGGATGAACGTCGCAACACCCTCCTCTCCCTCCAAGAATCTATTTCTGCCGCCAAAGGCAGGGTAAAAGTCGGCAGCACCCTCGAGGTGTTGATCGATGGACGATCAGAAGAAACACAACATGTGCTGGAAGGGCGCCACGAAGGGCTCGCCCCAGAAATAGATGGTGTTGTCTACATCGACGAAGACTCGACTTCAAACACCCACGTACACCATCCCCGCCTCGAGATGTCTTCTCCCAAGCCAGGCGATTTCTGCACGGTTGAGATCACCGACGCCGCAGCCTACGACCTGGTCGGCCGCATCGTTACGAAACCAGGTTGCTGAGTCGTCCTTCGCCCCGATCTGTTACACTGATTGCTGCCGCCTCCACAGGAGCGAAGGTCGATGACCTCACCGAGGAAAGACTCGATCGTTCTCTTGATCCACTGCAAAGACCGGAAAGGCATCGTCGCGCGAGTGTCTGGGTTCATTCACGATTTCGGGGGCAATATCCTCGATTCCGACCATCACACCGATGATGACACGAACGACTTTCTCATGCGCATGGAATTCGCCACGGAGGGATTCCAAATTCCTCCGGACGACATACCGGCTGCCTTCGCTCCGATCGCCAAAGTGTACGACATGCATTACGACGTGCATCCCTCCAGTCGACGGACGCAAGTCGGCATGTTGGTTTCGAAACAGGATCATTGTCTGGCCGATCTGCTCCAGCGGCACCGCCGAGACGAACTGCATATCGATATTCCTGTTATCATTTCGAATCACGACACCTGCGCCAGCTGGGCTGATCTCTTTAAGATCCCGTTTGCCGTTTATCCCGTTACCAAAGAGACCAAGCCTCAGCAGGAACAGCAAGTCTTGGCGCTCCTGAAAGAGCAGCGTGTAGAACTCGTGGTCATGGCTCGCTACATGCAGATCCTCAGCGCGGACTTTCTTGCTCAGGTTGGCTGCCCTGTCATCAACATCCATCATTCTTTCCTCCCTGCCTTTATCGGAGCCAATCCTTATCGGCAGGCCTATGACCGGGGTGTCAAGATCATCGGAGCGACGGCGCACTACGCCACTCAGGATCTGGATGAGGGCCCCATCATCGAGCAAGGCGTGATTCGCGTGGGACACCGGGATACCGTAGAAGATCTCGTGCGCAAAGGGCGGGACCTGGAGGAAATTGTGCTTGCCCGCGCGGTCCGGCGGCATATCGAACGGCGTGTCTTGGTCTATGGGAGAAAAACGGTGGTGTTCGACTAGCGGCTGTTGAAAAAGGGAGCAGGTCATCCGATCCGATCCGACCCGCCCCCTTTTGGTCCTTCGCAGGATTACACCTTCACAGATATGAACAGCTGATTCCCACGTCGATTGACCAAGATCAGCACGCTGTCTCCCTTTTTGATGTCGGAAGACGCCTTCTCAAAGTCCTTCACGGACTTGATAGATTGCCGATTGATCTCTCGGATCACGTCGCCCGGCATAAGGCCGGCCTTCTCCGCTCCGCTGTCCGGAGCAACCCTGGTCACCACCACGCCTCGCTTCCCCTTAAGGCCGAGTTCGTTGGAGGTAGCCTGATCTAAGTCTTCTACCGCGAGGCCGGAGAAGGCATAGTCCGTTTCGCCTCTTTCCCCCTTGGCGACTTTCGTTTCATCGGGCTGGTCGACAATTTTGACTGTCATCCCACGTTCTTGACCGTCACGAATCACTTTCACCGGCACGGTGGTGCCGATCGAAGTCCTGGTCACCAGTCGCTGCAACGTGACCCCATCCTCCACAGGAGTGCCCTGATACTCGACAATGACGTCTCCCTGCTTCAATCCGGCCTGTTCGGCCGGGCTGTCTTCCCGGACGTCGCTGACCAAGGCGCCTTTGGAATTCTTGATATTGAATGACTTCGCCAGGTCTTGGTTCAGATCCTGAATGCCGACACCGAGATACCCTCGGACAACCCTGCCTGTCTTGAGCAAACTCTCATAGATTGGCTTGGCCATGGTTGTTGAGACGGCAAAGCCAACGCCTTGATAGCCGCCGGTCTGGGAGAAAATTGCCGTATTAATGCCGACGAGCTCACCTCTGGTATTGACCAAAGCACCGCCTGAGTTACCCGGATTGATGGCCGCATCTGTTTGAATGAAATCCTCATACTGAGTGATGCCCATGTGGCCTCGTCCGACTGCGCTCACAATCCCGAGGGTCACGGTGGAATTCAATCCAAACGGATTGCCGACGGCTAACACATACTCACCGACTTGCAAGCGTGACGCATCACCCCAGGACAACGCGGAAAGATCGGTCACGTTGATCTTGACCACCGCAAGATCCGTCTTTGGGTCGGTGCCGATGATCTTGCCCTTGAACTCACGTTTGTCGGGGAGCGTGACATTCACTTCGCGAGCCTTGGCAATCACGTGATTGTTGGTCAGGATATATCCATCCGATGAGATGATGACGCCGGACCCTTGTCCTCTCCGGGGCCCTCGATGTTCATAAGGGTCGGCCGGTCCCCTCCCACGAGGCCCGAACGGTTTTCCGAAGAATTCTTCCATTCGTCCTCGTAGCTCGTCAGGGACAGAAAATCCCTCTGAAGCTTGCTCCGTCATGACTGTCGTGATGTTGACGACCGCCGGAGTCACCTGTTTGGCGACTTCCGTGAAGCCACTCGCCGGCCTATCTACGGCTACTTGCATGGAGGCCGGAGACGGCGCATCCGATGCATGGGACGCGGTGAGTGAGTGGTTGCCCCAGATCAGGGCACCGCTTACAAGACCGACGCCAATCACGAAACCGATGGCACGATATGGATGCGATGACATGACTTCCCCCTTGTAATGCTGTGGTCGAATAATCGCCAGAGAACGAGTTCATGACCGCAAGGATGCTTCCCGGTTTTGATTAAAAAAACTAACAACCGGTAATGAGAGAGAGATTAATCGGGAATTAGACTTCGCTAAGCAGCGGAATGGGCGAGCGGTAGTACAACAGTGAAGGTTGATCCCTGGCCGAGATCACTTTTGACTTCTATCCGTCCCTTGTGCAAATCGACGATCCAAGCACAAATGGCGAGGCCGAGACCAGTTCCCTTCTTCGTGTGGGCACGAGCGACGTCTGTGCGGAAGAAGCGTTGGAAAATCCGCTTGTGGTCTGCCTGGGCAATGCCGATGCCGTGGTCCGTGACCGACAGCCTGGCCTCTCGACCATCATTCAACAACGAAATCTCGACCTTTCCTCCCTGGTACGAATACTTCATCGCATTCTCCACGAGATTGAGCAGCAACTCGCGAAGCCGCAAGTCGTCGCCTTGCACAACCACCGGCATCACTGTTCCCAGTACAACCTCGATCTTTCGGTCCTGCCCGAGTTGCGTGGCCTGGCGATGAATATCTTCGACGAGAGACTCCATCCCAACGGGTAACGAGTCCAGTTTGACTTCTCCCATGTCGGCACGAGAGAGGAACAACAGTTCGTCGACAATCCTGCTCATTCGATCAATCTCTTCCAAATTGCTCTCAAGCACCGACTTATAGTCTTCGAGTGCACGAGGTCGCCGTAGAACCAGGTCCGTCTCACCCTTCATCACCGTGAGGGGAGTCCGCAACTCATGCGACGCATCACTGGTGAACTGACGGATTTGGCTGAAGGAGGCATCCAGTCGGCCGATCATGTTGTTGAAGGTGGCGGCCAGCCGGCCGATTTCGTCATGCGCCGCCGGCATGCTGAGACGCTGGCTGAGATCACCGGCGGTAATGCGCTGCGCGGCAAGGGTAATCTTATCGACAGGACGTAACGCTCGCCCTGCCAAGAACCATCCCCCCGCGAGGGACACAGCCAGAGCGATCGGAATTGCCACCACAAGCAGAATCAGGAAGCGATGGAGGGTTTCTCCGACCGATTCCATCGACGTGCCCACTTGCACGATGTACAAAAGATTACCCCGGTACATGATGGGCATGGAGATCAGCCGCAACGGAGGCTCATTGGGATACTTAGCCGACTCGAAAATGCTCTGTCCGGCGAATGCGGTATCGAGAGCGGTTCGACTGAGTGGAACTTCATGCTGTTTGATGTTGGGAGAACGGATCGAGATGGTGCCGGAGGGGCTGAAGATCTGGAAGAACTTATCGATGCGGGCCAGTTCTGGAAATTGGGAGAGCAATTCCTCTTCACTAATCAGAGGAAGAAACCCACGCTCTTCGAGCGACCGCACAGCCGTCGTCGCCGTTTCTTCGAGGGATTGATCGACGGCGTCGCGCAAATTTCGCGCGGTCATGGCGTACAGCACCACGGAGAACACCATGAGGACCATGGCCAGGGCGGTCCCGTACCAGAGGGTCAGCCGAACACGTAGCGGCATAGGTCAGCTCCTGGTCGGTGGTGGCGAAATGATACCGTCGCAGAACCTGCTTGTCGGTTTAGCGCATCTCGAACACGAAGCACGGAAGCAATGGTTGCTTCGGCACAGTACTAGTCAGCCTTCAGCATATACCCGCTACCGCGAATGGTATGGATCAATTTCTTGGTTCGGCCTCGATCGATTTTATTCCGGAGGTAGTTGACATAGACATCGATGACGTTGGTGAAGGTATCGAAATCTTGATTCCACACGTGTTCGGAGATCATGGGCCTGGTGAGCACGCGGCCGGTATGACGCATCAGATATTCGAGTAAGGCGTACTCTTTCAGCGTCAAATCGATGCGTTGCCCCCCCCGCGTGACGTCACGGGTCGCCGGGTTGAGAATCAGATCCTCCACCTGGAGGATTCCTGGGCTCTCGGATGCCCCACGACGCAACAGGGCCCGCACGCGCGCCAAGAGTTCATCGATCGCAAACGGCTTGGTCAAGTAATCGTCGGCCCCGGCATCCAGCCCTTTGACCCGTTGGTCGATCTGGGATTGAGCAGAGAGAATCAGCACCGGGGTGTGGATCCGTTCCCGACGGATATTCTTCAGCACATCCAGACCGGACATCGACGGCAACATCACGTCGACGACCAGGAGGTCGTAATTGATCGCCAGGGCCATCTCTAACCCTTTGGCTCCGTCCTCACAGAGATCGACGGCATAGCTTTCTTCTTCAAGCGCTCGCTGAATAAAAGAGCCGACTTTGGTTTCATCTTCTATGACAAGCACACGCATACACACTCCGACACATGTTGGGCAGCGGCGTGATTATACCAGACCGATGAATGTGAATCTTGCAGTGTCCAGATGCGCTCGATCGTTCCCGAAGCCGTGGCTAGGTCGAATCCCCGGGGAATGTCTGTTCCAGAGAGGTAATCATGGGCTTGCCGTCGCGGATATTGAAGACCAGCGTTTCTTCGCCTTCCGTCTTGAATTCTCGATTGGCTTGTAGAAGTGTCTCCGTCGATTTAAAGGACACTTTCGCGCTTCGCTCATCCGAGGCCAACGAGACGGACGTATTCGTGCGAGTGAAGTCCTTGGCGCTGGGAAAGGCGAAACTCATGGCGAGGGTCTTCCGGTAGTCTGCCCTCGTCAGCAGGGCCATCTGTTGTTGCGGGCCTTGTTTCAGATGAATGGTGATGGTCGCGTCGTGGGTGATGTGGCGCAGGACGCCGTCGACATCCTTTCGTCGAACAGCCTCGTCGAGTGCGCTGAGCAGCCGATCGATCCCTTCACGAGTCAGACGGACATCGGGCTTGGAGGGCTTCGATCGCGAGTCTGTGAGAACCACGTTAGGCTGACTTGCCGGGAAGTGGGGAACCAGAAAGCTGAACCCCAGACTCTGGTTCTTCACAATCGCATATCCCGCGTATCCCATGATCGCGGCAGTACCGAGAACAAACACTATGCCGATAGCCTTTACCATAGAGAAGCGACGCGGCGATCCATTCTCCGTCCTCTCATCCATCGGAGCCCCGCTTCATGGCAACCATTGGCCAGCTCTCCGGACCGAAGGTATGAGCTAACAATAGCGTGAATTATGCGAAAAGCAATCAAAGCCCGGGGCTCTGCAGGACGATGGTCCCGACGGAATACATGCCGAACCCGATGACTGCTTCGGATAAGGCCTGCTCTTGGAAATAGGGCTGATCGCATGGTACCTTGCCCAATCGACAGAAGTAGTCTCGACACATCCCTTCCGAACAAAACAGAAGGTAGCCGACTTCATGACATCTCAGAATTGGCTTCGACCGACTGATGACTTTATTCACCGGCACCTGGGTCCCACAAGGGCCGATATTCAGGAGATGCTGGCAGTGCTCGGCCTCCCCTCGCTCAACACGTTGGCCGATACGGCTATTCCTCCCGACCTTCGTTTTCGTCGGTCCCTGGACATTCCGAACAGCGACGGCGAGCAGGCCGTCCTGGCCCGCCTGAAAGCCATTGCATCCCAAAATAAGGTCTATCGATCGCTGATCGGCATGGGGTACTACGATTGCGTCACGCCGGGGGTGATTCAGCGAAATATTCTAGAAAATCCCGCATGGTATACGCAATACACCCCATACCAAGCCGAGATCTCACAAGGCCGCCTGGAGGCGCTCGTGACCTTCCAAACCATGGTGGCGGACTTGACCGGTCTGCCGCTGGCGAATGCCTCGCTGTTGGATGAAGCGACCGCTGCAGCTGAAGCGATGGCGATGTGTTACACGATCGCCCGCAACGCAGGCGAGGAGCGAAGGGAATTCTTTGTCTCGCGCGACTGCCACCCCCAGACCTTGGCGGTGTTGCGGACCAGAGCTGAACCTCTGGGTATTGTCGTCAAGACCGGCGTCGCCTCGTTCGTTGATTGTTCGCGTCCTCAGCTGTGCGGCATTCTGTTGCAGTACCCGGCTACGGACGGCTATGTGAGCGATTTCAGCACATTGGTCGCGCAGGCTCATGAGGCCGGTGTTCGCGTGGTGGTTGCTACCGATCTTCTGGCCCTGACCTTGCTCCGCTCGCCGGGGGAATTCGGCGCCGATATTGCCGTCGGTTCGACACAGAGGTTCGGTGTGCCGCTTGGCTTCGGTGGCCCCCATGCTGCATTTCTCTCCACCAAAGAGGAATACAAACGGCAGGTGCCTGGTCGCCTTGTCGGTTTCTCAAAAGATGTGACCGGCAAACCTGCCATCAGGCTTTCGCTTCAGACGAGGGAGCAACACATCAGACGGGAGAAGGCTACCAGTAACATCTGTACGGCTCAAGTCCTGTTGGCAGTCATGGCCGCCATGTATGTTGTGTACCATGGGCCGGACGGGTTGCGTCGGATTGCCGAACGTGTCCACGGCCTCACGCTGTTGCTGGCCGAAGGACTGCGCCGGCTTGGGTTCGACGTCCTACCGAAAGTCTTTTTCGATACAGTTCGGGTACCACTGTCCAAGGCGCAAGCGGATCAGATTGCGACGCGCGCTGATGCACAAGGAATCAATTTCCGTCGCTATGACGACGGCTCAATCGGCATCTCGCTCGACGAGGTCAGTACGGAGGAGGAAGTACAGCGCTTACTACAAATCTTCGTCGGTCATGATCAGTTGCCCTTCCGTCTCTCCGACCTCGCTGCCTCCATCGATCTCAGCTACTCATCCACCCTAGCGAGGTCGAGTAAATACCTGACGCATGAGGTCTTTCATCGATATCGTTCTGAGCACGAGATGCTCCGTTATCTCCACCGGTTGCAGGCAAGGGACCTGTCACTCGTCCACTCGATGATTCCGCTGGGCTCCTGCACGATGAAACTGAATGCCACGGCTGAAATGCTGCCGGTGACCTGGCCAGAGTTCGCTCGGCTGCATCCCTTCGCGCCGGCTGAGCAAACGCTTGGCTATCGAACCTTGTTCGGACAGCTCGAATCATGGCTGGCCGAGATTGCCGGATTTGCTGCCTTCTCGCTGCAACCGAACGCCGGATCTCAGGGTGAATATTCCGGCCTGATGATGATCCGAGCCTACCATCGATCGAAGGGAGAAACACATCGCGACGTCTGCTTGATCCCCGTCTCGGCCCACGGCACGAACCCTGCCAGCGCCGCCATGGTCGGCATGGAGGTTGTCGTCGTCGCGTGCGATCGGAACGGAAACGTCGATGTCGCCGACTTGGAGGCTAAGGCCGCTCAATATCGGGACCGATTATCGGCCCTGATGCTCACGTATCCGTCAACCCATGGAGTGTTTGAGGCAAGCGTGCGGCGCATTTGTCAAATCATCCATACCCATGGCGGCCAGGTCTACATCGATGGGGCCAATATGAATGCCATGGTCGGCCTTTGCCGCCTGGGCGACATTGGGGCCGATGTCTGCCATCTCAACCTCCATAAGACGTTTTGTATTCCCCATGGAGGTGGAGGGCCCGGCGTGGGACCGATCGGAGTGGCACGACATCTGGTGCCGTTTCTCCCAGGGCATCCCGTGATCAAGCTTGGTGGGCCTCAATCCATCGGCCCGGTGGCAGCAGCCCCGTTCGGCAGTCCGAGCATTCTTCCGATCTCCTGGGCCTATATCGCCTTGATGGGACGAGACGGATTGACCAAAGCCACAGAGGTGGCCATCCTCAATGCCAACTACATGGCCAAGCGGCTGGAGAAGCATTATTCGATCCTCTATAGGGGGGACTCCGGGCTGGTAGCTCATGAGTTCATCCTGGATCTGCGTGAATTCAAAGAAAGCGCCGGTATCGAGGCGATGGATGTGGCCAAGCGATTGATGGACTACGGCTTCCATGCGCCGACCGTGTCGTTCCCGGTACCAGGCACGCTCATGATCGAACCGACGGAGAGTGAAGCCAAGAGCGAACTCGATCGGTTCTGCGAAGCACTCATTCTGATCCGTGCCGAGATTCAAGAGATCGTCGATGGGCGTCAGCCACGGACGAACAATCTGCTGAAGAACGCGCCTCACACCGCCGCGATCGTAACGGCGACGGAGTGGCATCGCCCCTATAGCCGTGAGCAGGCTGCCTTTCCCGCTCCCTGGATCAGAAACAGCAAGTTCTGGCCGAGCGTGAGCCGTATCGACGAAGCCTACGGCGACCGTCATCTGGTTTGTAGTTGTCCTCCCATGGAAACCTACCAGTCCTAGCAGAGTCGCCTCCTGTATGGCTGTCCGCTGGTCCGCTTGACTCGAATGGACACGCTCGTTCCTTGCCTGACTTTCTGGACAAGCAGTAGAGTACAGCTGTCAGCCATGACCTGGAGGTTCTATGAACGATATTGGACGTCGCGACTTTCTGGTGCGAACGGGATTGGCCTTGGGCGCAGCGGTACTGGCCGGTGCCTCCTCTCGCGCGATTGCCGATCAACCTCCCTCCCTCTACAGGTTCAAAAATTGGGAAGACTTTCGGGCACAGTTTCCATTGGCTCCTCAGCTCGTCCATCTCGCAGCGTTCTTCCTTGCGTCCCATCCCACGCCGGTACGAGAAGCGATCGAACGGCATCGCGCCGGCCTGGACGCGGATCCCATCGGCTATTGGTACCAGCACGAAGAGAAACAAGAAGCGAAGGTCCTCCAAGCGGCGGCCGATTATCTGGGTGCTCAGCCCACAGACATTGCCTTGACCGACAGTACGACGATGGGGCTGGGTCTCCTCTACGGCGGCTTACAGCTTCAAGCCGGACAGGAAATCTTGACGACCATCCACGACCATTATTCGACGGAAACCTCTCTCCGCCTTCGTGCCGAACGCACAGGCGCCAAGGTTCGGCAGATCCCCCTGTATCGTGCACTCAAGACCGTCTCCCGTAACGAGATCGTCGATTCCCTGCGCAAAGGCATTTTGCCCACCACACGCATCGTGGCCGTCACCTGGGTCCATTCCAGCACGGGCCTGAAACTGCCGATCCACGCAATGGCGTTGGCCATCCAGTCAATCAATCAATCCAGAGCAGAACAAGACCGGATCATCTTCTGTGTGGACGGAGTTCACGCGTTGGGGGTCGAAGACTTCCGCCTATCTGAGCTTGGTTGTGACTTTCTTATCGCCGGAACCCACAAATGGATGTTCGGCCCGCGTGGAACCGGTCTCGTCTGGGGCCACCCGAAGGCCTGGCCCATCGCTCAGGCAATTATCCCAACCTTCAATTCGCAAGCTTTTGAGATTTGGCTGAAGAATGGATCACCACACAGTCTTCCGCAATCCACTTATATGACACCCGGCGGGTTCCATTCATTCGAACATCGCTGGGCGCTGGACGAAGCCTTCAAGCTCCATCAAGCCATCGGGAAAGCCAAAGTAACGCAGCGTATCTATGAATTGAATCAACAGCTGAAGCAAGGCTTGGCGGCCATGCCTCATGTCACCCTCCACACACCACTCTCGCAGGATCTTTCGGCTGGGATCGTCTGCTTCGAAGTGGCTGGAATGACTCCTCGTCAGATCGTGGAGAAGCTGCGGCAGCGTAAGATAGTCGGCAGCGTGACACCCTACGCGACGCAGTATGCCAGGCTCGCACCAAGCCTCCTGAACTCACCACAGGAAATCGAAAAGACCTTGGGAGCGATCCGACATCTTCGTTCGTCGTAGACAGGAACCATCAGACACAAGGCCCGTGATATTGGAAGTGCCTCTTTTCAACGCCGATGATAGGGCACACAGAAGCGGTTGGAACAGTGGGCCACTTTCAGATCACCGTTCGTGGCGTCGTAGTAGCTGACCAAGGGTCGGCCATCCGTGCCGATCGTAATCGTCGTGAACTGGCCGATATCGTCCCAGCTCTGGACAGCCGTGTGGGTGACCGTTTCACAGCCGACATCGGCGCAGCGAGCGACTCGTAAGTCCCCGTTCGTGGCATCGTAATAGCTGATCAACCCCCGTTCATCAGCACCAATGGTGATCGAAGAGAATCGACCGATGTCGTCCTGGCTGTGAAGTGTGCCGACTCTGGACGAGCGACAGCCAAGATCTGCGCAGTGGGCCACTTTCAAGTCACCGTTTGTCGCATCGTAGTAACTGATTAAACCAAACCCATCGGCCCCAATCACAACGGAGCCATACTGGCCGACATCGCCCCTACTATCCACCGTGCTTTCTGTCGCGGAACCACAGGCAACATCGACACAATGTGCTACTTTCAGATCCTGGTTGGTGACGTCATAGTAGATGATGAGCGCCAGGCCATCGGCACCGATAGTGATCGAGGTGAACTGACCGACGTCGCCCTTGCTGGCCAAGGTAGCCATCGTGGCCGAGCTACAGATGAGATCATCACAATGCGCTATTTTTAGGTCGCCGTTCGTGGCGTCGTAATAGCTGATGAGACCTCGGCCGTCAGTCCCGATCGTCACCGACGTAAATTGACCCACCTGACCCTCCTGGTCTAACGCAAAGGATGTAGCGGAAATGCAGGCCGCATCCTCACAGTGCACCACTTTCAGATCGCCGTTCGTCGCATCGTAATAGCTGATGAGGGGAAGCCCATCTGCGCCGATCGTCACGGAACTGTATTGACCAGCATTGTCCTGGCTCTGAACGGTCGTCAACGTGGCTGAGGAGCAGGTCAGGTCACCACAGTGAACCACCCTCAGATCGCCGTTCGTCGCATCGTAGTAGCTGATCAAGGCCCTGCCGTCGGAGCCAAGCACCATCGAAGAAGGCGCGCCGACGTCAATGGCTGCTCCGTCCAACGGGGTTACGTTCGCTCTGGTGCAACCCACGTCGTCACAATGAGAAACCTTAAGATCGCCGTTGGTGACGTCGTAATAACTGATGAGGGGCAGACCATCTGCCCCAATGGCAACGGACGTGTACGAGCCAACGTTGCCGGTACTGTCCGGCGTGGCGAGGGTCGCGGAGCTACAGGCGACATCGCCACAGTGGGCCACCTTCAAATCCCCGTTCGTCACGTCGTAGTAGCTGACGAGGCCCAGCCCATCGGCTCCGATCACGATGGACGTATGCCGGCCAACATCGCCTTCGCTCTCAAGCACGGTTCGCGTCGGGGACATGCACAGGACCTCCTCGCAATGGATGACTTTGAGATCGCCGTTCGTGGCGTCGTAATAGCTGATGAGCGGGTGACTGTCTGTCCCGATCGTGACCGAGCTGTATCGGCCCACATCGCCGGTTTTGTCAGGAGTCGTTGTGAGAGTCGGTTCCGTACAGGGTAGATCAGGGCAGAGGGCCGACTTCAGGTAGTGGTCGGTCGCATCGTAATAGGTGATGACGCCCTGGCCCATAGCGATAGCAACCGAGCTGTATTGGCCGACGTTCCCCTCAGCCTGCAGAAACGTAAGAACGGTTATTGTCGCGGCCTCACAGGCCACATCGGTACAGTGCGCAATCTTTAGGTCGCCGTTCGTAACATCGTAGTAGGTGATAAGGGGCAGCTTGTCGATGCCAATGGTGAGGGAACTGTACTGACCGACGTTCCCAGTATGGTCGAGCGTCTTGAGCGTCGCCGAGGTACAGGCGATATCCACGCAATGCGCGACTTTCAGATCGCCATTTGTCGCGTCGTAGTAACTCATGAAGGCTCTGTCGTCGCTCCCAAGCGCGATAGAGGTGTACTGGCCAACATCGCCAGTGCGGTCAAGGGAGCTGATCGTCGCGGAGGTGCACAGCTGGTTCGAACAGTGCGCCACTTTCAGATCCCGATTGGTCGCATCATAGTAACTGATGAGGCCGAGACCGTCGGTCCCGATGGCGACGGACGTATACTGACCGGCATCGCCGGAGCCGTCTCGTGTCACAAGTGAGAACCCTGGGCGCTCTAGGACTGTATCATCTGCTCTAGAACCTTGACTCAGCTGCAGGCAGGACAGAAGTACGATGACGGCACCAAGCACCATCAGCCGTCTCATTGATTTCTTGCTCGGTTGGAGCGCCACGACTCAACCCACTTGTTCTAGATGTTATTTCAAAACCCCATGACCGTGCTTCGACGGGCTCAGCACGAACGAAGAAATATCATGTTTTCAGTACCACACCCGTTCGCCCTGAGCCGGTCGAAGGGTGAACGGAAGGTTGTGAAATGACTTCTAGTCTGCACCTCTGTGAGTTAGGGAGGCAAGAGGAAGCACGAGGAGAACTCTTGAATCGTGGGCAAAGGGCACAGGGTTAGGGAATGTCCTGGACGAGACGGAACCCTGAAGGTAGAGTCAGAACTGTCACCGAACTTTCCTACAACAGGAGACGCCGCCGATCGCCTGTAAGCCAATATCCATGCGAAACCCTAGAACTGTAGAAGTTGCCTAGCAACGTCCAACATTGGCCAAAACAAGAGTAAGTAGTCTATCGCCTGAGCTGGTTATGCCAACTTGGGCCGAAAACGCTCCAAGCCTTTTACAATCAGTTGATAGTATGGATCGTCGCGACTTCCAGTCCAATCTGTCAGATTTACGCCTTGAATCGCCCTTAGACCTAAAGGTGCTCTCACATTCTCAATAAAGACAGGTACTAGTTTGCTGTGCTCTAGGGCCTCTCTCGCCTCATCCTTCACATATTTGGACGATATAGCTCGCTCCGACCACAACACCAAGACACAACTTGATTTCTTCAGCGCCTCTGCTATGGCTTCATCAAAGTCCTCGCCAGGGTGAATCTTGAAATCCCACCAGACTTGCCAACCTTCTTGCTCGATCGCCCTTGCTAATTGTTCGGCACGTCCTTGGTCTTCCCTAGCATAACTAATAAAAACCGACCCTATCGCTTTGACCTTATCTCGCTCGCTGAGATCAGAAATCTGATAATATTTGAGGAATTCAATTAACTGGTCCATATCGTGGTGAAAGTCCGGGCCCGACCTTACGATAGCAGAATTCCGCATGGTTAAAGCCTGCATACTGTCTGGAAGATTCTTAGCGGAAGGCATCGAGGCTCCTCTTACCAGAACGGGAATCACAGGAATCCGACGTTTCAGCGCCGACTCGATTTCAATCCGCACGAAATCGCGCGGGTCTTCAAGTCTGGTCTTGCCCTGGCTGTCTTTTGGTCCCATCCAATCCGGCCCGATCACCGCCAGGAAGACATCACACTTGCCCACCTGTTCATCCAGATAGGTCCGAAAGTCGACGCCTAACGGAATCGAATCGACATCCCGAAAGACTGACTGTGGAAACACCTGGATCAGCCGATCATAGATCCGACCGGTGACATCGGCGCTATCCTCACGTCGATAGGAAATCAGAATCTTGCTCATGGTTGCACAACACGAAGCCCAGGCCTTCCAGCTATCCCATGGGTCTTCGCGCCAGATTCTACGGATTTTTCCGACTAACGCAAGACCGAGAAACTGGCTCTCGATTGTAGCGGTAGTTACGTGCTTGGCGGAGTTAGGTAGGATTGGGGAGAGGCGAGTTCAGTTTTGTGGCAAAAACCCTACTTCTCGTCACATTTCTGGAACTTCGACTCTAAGCATCGCTGAGCCATCTCCTGCGCTTTCTGAATCTGGGCCGGAGTCATGCGTGAGGCCACCTTTTCGCGATCCTTCGCCAGCTCTTGTTTCGACCCGCCGCCTAACGATTCCCCCGCGATGCTGTACCACATATAGGCACGAACAGGGTCCTGTGGAACGCCTTGTCCCTTGTCATACATTTGCGCCAGTTCATTTTGCGCTCCGGCGTGGCCCTGCTTGGCGGCCATCCGATGCCATTTCAAGGCAGCCTGGTAGTCCTGCGTCACACCCAGGCCGCTCGCATAGAGCAGTCCGAGATTGTACTGCGCTCGTGCATCCCCTCTCTCCGCCAAGGGGTAAAAGAGCCCTGCCGCGAGCCTGTAGTCTCCCCGCTGCAAAGCCTCGTATGGTTCCTCTCCGGAGAGGGCTGCCACCGCTGTCGAACAGTCGACAACCAACAGGATCGCGAGAAGGAGTGCCCGCATCGTTGACCTGCCTTTCAGCATCGTAACCGGCCCTCTGACGTAGCATGCCCTACGCTCAGTTACAATACTACCATTACCTGTATTTGCGCTACTTACACGGAGCATCCCTCGGCCGTCCCATTGTTACTGACGAAGACGGAGGTATCATCCAGCCTAGTTGTGACACGAGCCTCGTCAACCACATTGGCCGGGCCCGATGCCACCGACTCGCCCGCCCCTTGCTCGATGACCCCTACTTTTGCATGAGACCTTTTGGGTTGTAGCAATCGGCCTACTCTGATAAACCGATCAGGCCAGCAAGGACCCAGCCGGAGAAATCCTGCTCGGGAACAACGATCGAGGTGAGTCATGCCGACAACCTACCAAGAACGATTTGGGAATAACGATGAGCTCATCCATGCCTACGCCGATGATAATTCTCCTCGCGCCTCGGAAATTCAATATCTCTATGATTCGATAAAGCGTCTCAAAGCGCGACGGATCCTCAACGTTCCCTTCGAGGGCAGCCTCATGAAGAGCGTCGCGACAAATGAGCTGGTCACCTTCGCGGATTTCGTCGTGCCGGCTACGTTGCAAAGGTGGAATATTCTCAAAACAGACTTCAGCCTGACCGGCCTACGGAGGAACTATTTCGATGCGGTGATATCCATTGCAGGAATCCATCATCTTACGGATCAGGAACAGTTTGAGTTCCTCGTAGCCACCCGAAAGACTCTCAGGGTCGGCGGACGGCTCTTAATGGTCGAGGTGACGACTGATTCGCCCACGAGCCGTTTCCTTGACGGATTTGTGGGAAAACATACCCCTACGGGACATGTCGGGAACTATCTCAAAAACGACTTTGTCCGGACTGTGGAGCAGGCCGGATATCAACAGATCCGGAGGAAGACCGTGGTCCATGAATGGGTGTTTCGGGACAAAGAGCAGCTTTATGTCTGGATGACCAAGTTCTTTGGTGTCTCTGCCCCCAAACCGGATCTCCTTGCCCAGGTCGACGGCATCTTGGGGATCAACAAGCGAAAGGACTGTTTGACGGTGAATTGGCCGCTGGACTTTGTCGGCGCGCAGGCCGAAAGAACACCTCGGAAAATATCTTCTCCCCATCGGGCGGATAAAACCGGCCGATCCCGCTTGCGGGCAAATTCGTCAGCTCGCCGAACAGCACCCGCTTCGTATCGGTAAAAAAGTCTACTCTGATATAGCTGAACTCGGCCGACAGAATTCTCGATTGGCTCAACAGGCCCGGCAAGAAGTCCCAGCTGGCCGGTTCGAATTCTTGTAGGGGATAATACAAGCTTACTCCTAAAGGCGTTCCATCGATGTCGAAAGTCTGACGCGCCTTGCTGTACCGATCGATCAGGCTGACGAGCTTCGGCTCCCCCTTCAGACAGTGAACTGATCCCTCAAGCGAAAAAGAGTCGTCGATGTATTCCTCAATGATGACTTTCCGTTCAAGGGTGGCGTAGTTCTTTTCCAAGTCGGACACAAAATAGTCCTCGTGAAACCAATTCTCAATCTTGGGCAGGGCTGCAATGTATTCATCCTCCGAGCGCGCGATGATCACCCTTCCGGAGCTGTTCGTCGGCTTCATCACGCAAGGAAATGCCGGTGGCCTATACCGCTCAACTTCGTCCTCACTCCGTAAAACATGGATCGTTGGAGCGGTTGTTCCGGCACCGAGCCGTTCCTCCGTGTACAGCTTGCAATACTCTTTATCGGACACACGTCTTCGTAATGGGCTTTCCAGCTCAGATCCTGACTTCACTTGAAAGAGGAAGTCATTGAACAAGCGGTCCGGTCTTATCGGGAGCCTGTGATGCACCGCTACAAACTGGAAAAGATACGTCAGGTACAGGACGACATTGAGAATTGACGACGGAACCTTTCTGTTGTAGAGCGCCAACGAGACCCGGCGAAAGCGACCATAGAGACGAGCGGAGAGTTTCACCAGACGAGGAAAAGATTGTCTCATTGCACAAGAGCGATTGCAGTGTGACGTGCATAATACCCATTAGAAAGGAACCCTCTCAAGTCGTGGCGCTGGGCGTGGACCGGAGCGGGGAGAAGAGGGCCTTGGGGTTTTGGCAAGCCTCTTCGGAGAATAAGGAGATCTGTGCGGCGCTGTTCAGCGACTTGGAACGGCGCGGCCTGGTACTCTCCCGACGGATCCTCTTCGTGACGGATGGCGGCAGCGGATTGATCAAAGCCATCCGGGCCCGGTTCGGTAAGAAGCTGGTGCACCAACGGTGTGCCCTTCACAAGAGCCGGAAGCCGCAGCCGCACCTGGCTATGGCCCGCGAGTTCTTGCACGGCGAATAGCGGCACTCCGTTTTCAGCGCATCCGTAATCCCACTATGTCTGAATCTGTGACTGCTCAGTCTTATCCCCGCGCGGACGCCAATGTTGTCCAGCCGGTGGGCTCTTGCGTCCTTTGTCATTTGCTTGCCTGTCAAGGGTCATCCAAATTGCCCCAGTTATGGTCATCGAAAATTCCCCACCCCGTTAGGTTGTCGTTGACGCTTCTTCGACCCGCACAAGTCCGGCTTTGAGTTTCTCCTTCAGCCGGTAGGAATGGCCCCGGATGTTGATGGTGATCGCGTGGTGGAGCACCCGATCCAGGATCGCAGTCGCCAGCACCCGGTCGCCAAACACCTCGCCCCAAGCCCCGAAACTCTGGTTACTGGTCAAAATCATCGGCCCCTTCTCATAGCGGCGTGAGATGAGCTGAAAGAACAAGTTGGCCCCGGTGCGGTCAATGGGCAGATAGCCGATCTCATCAATGATCAGCAACCGGGGAATGGTATAGAGCTTCAGCTTGTCCTCCAGCCGATTCTCCGTGAGCGCCCGAGTCAGCGTAGCGATCATGGCGGCGGCTGTCGTGAACAACACCCGATAGCCCTGGGCAATGGCTTGCAGCCCTAGCCCGATGGCCAGGTGGCTTTTGCCCACACCGGGCGGCCCCAAGATCACGACATTCTCGCCGTGCTCGATGAAGTGGCAGGTCGCCACCTGCTGAATCTGCTTCTTATCCAACGAAGGCTGGTAGCTGAAGTCGAAGACCTCCAGACTCTTGACGAATGGAAATCGCGCCAAACTCGTCCGCATCGCAATGTTCTTCGCGGTCTTGGACGCGACTTCTTCGCCGAGCACCTGGTCGAGGAAGTCGGCATAGGGCAGCTCCTTGACGGCCGCTTCTTGTAAGAGGGCCTCCAGCCGCTCCCGACTCTTCAAGAGCCGTAGGCGCGTGAGTTGGTCACGGAGCCGTTCCAGTTGCGCCGCGTTCATGGCCGCCCCTCCTGCGACGCCGTGCGCTCACACACCGCCTCGTACCAGGCCAGATCCCGCACTTCGACCTCCGGCAAGGCATCGGGGCGAGGGGACCGATCGCTCACCGTGGACCGACGGTGGCGGGCGAGACGCGCACTGGCTCCAGGGCCGTGCTCGGGCTGGATTCGGAATTGGTGCTGGCCCGGGAGCACCGGGTGCGTCGCGATCTCTTGGTCACGGTGAAAGATGTGGACCGTGTCCCCCCGTCGTTGCACTTCAACCCGCTGACCAATGAGCCGGAAGGGCACGGAGTAGCGGTTCGTCGCCAGGCTGACCAAATAGTCCTCGGCCACGATCCGTGAGACGCGCGCCTCCTGCTGGAAGGCGCGCTGGTCCGCCAGCGGGACCAGGTGGTTGCGTTCTCGCGCAAACCGGACGAGTGGCTCCTCATGCGTCGTGCCATGGATGCGGCGGTCGGCAATTGTCGCGGTCCATTCGTCAAGTTGGGTTTGAAAGTCCACCAGATCGACAAACGTTCGTCCCGGCAGAAAGTTCCGTTTCAGATATTTCACGCCGGATTCGACCTTACCCTTGGTCTGGGCCCGATAGGGCCGACACACGCGCGGCTCAAAGCCCCAATAGTCGGCGAAGGCTTTGAAGGTGGGATTCCAGAGCCGCCGCCCCGTCTCATCCGCATAACAGACGGTTCGCGGTCGGTCATACAGATGCTCTCGCGTGTGGCCACCGAAATGCGCAAAAGCCCGTTCATGGGCCTCGAGAAACTGCGCCAGCCGCTCATCGGCACAGGCGTAATAGAACCCACGTCGGCTGAACCCCAACGTCAACACGAACACGTGCACCACCGTCGGGCCGGCGCGGAAGGGCACGGTGGCTTGGCCCCAATCAATCTGACTCTGCTGGCCCGGCGGTGTCTCAAAGCGGAGGAGGGCCCGCTCCGCCTGCAGCTGACCCTCACGCAGCGGCGCCACCCCTCGCTTCACCGTCTCATAACTGCCGATGTACTCGTGGCTCGCTCGCAGTTCCTGATAGAGAATCCGCGCCGAATAATTAACCTGCGACGCACGGGTCCGCACAAAGTCGGCATGGGCGGTCAGCAGCGTCTCCGTCATCGCCGCTCGGCGATAGGGTTGCCACGTCGTCTGCTGCAGACTGCGCCGCACGGTCTTCCGATCCAGGTCCAACCGCCGCGCAATCCCTGAAATGGATCCCCGCTCTTCATGACGCAACCGTCGAATCTCCGCCCACCGCTCTTGATCCACCATACATACCTCCCGAGTGTGGTCTACCTGGGACGGTATGATCGTTGTCTCCTTGCTATCGTCAAGTTCCATCACATCCCTCCTTCGGTGAGAGGGTGGGGAGAATTCATTGACCACATCTGGGGATTATTGCATGACCGCTGACACTTGCCGTCCGGTCCAGGGAAGACATGCTCGCTGTCTCCCGCACATTGCTTTGCGGACCCTAGGATTTTGGTCAGCACGGGTGTTCCTCGCAGGATCCTCTTTCGCCCACCCTTCGGCTGTCTAAATTCCAATGTCCCCGCTTGGTAGTCCACGGCTGACCACTCTAGCCCCCGGAGTTCGGACGCTCGGCGGACTGTCGCTCTGGTCAAGGGTTTAGTGTGCAGGCACCGAGAAATGGCTAGGGCAAAATGGGCGGTCGGGATACCATGGTATGCGGCGCTAGGCCAGGATAATACAGCTATTCTGGGCGTGCGTCCGGGGTGCAACGGGCCCACTACGCCGTGGCTTGTACCCAACGAACGCGGGGCTGATGTTCCCAGAGGACTACTAGTAAACTTCTAAAGACGAATAGGAGGCCCTATGGCGTTTGACGACGCATTCCGTGCCCGGTTTATGGCAGGCCAAGCCGACGAGGCGGAGATCCTCGAAGCTCTAGCTGACGGACTACGGACCGGCATGGTCTGGTGCGCAAGAGGGTACTATAGGCGCCTGGCGCAGACGCTGATAGATGGCGGATGGGTCACAGCACGCGGGGACATCATCCGCCGGAGGAGTTAACCATTAAGGAGTTAGTGATGTCTGATTTTAACCACAAAGATGAGCGGATATAAGATGTATCCCCGTGGTTTGAGCATTGCGCACATAGCATGAAAAAGAGGTATGCCTTGACCGGCGTTTCTCCCATTTGTATTGCTTTTTTTCGTGTTTTCAGTTGGTTAGGGGTGGTGCCGAAGCCGGGATTTGAACCCGGACACCCGTGAGGGCGCTAGACCCTGAATCTAGTGCGTCTGCCAGTTCCGCCACTTCGGCCCTAGGGGATGTTGAAAGAACCCGTCAGCTTCGTTCTCGTTTCGCTCTAAGGTTTCGACGTGCCGACGAAGAGTACGCCTCAACCTCTCGCTTATTGCGGCCTCGCTGAACAACCTGTTTGAACATCCTCGAAAGCGATAACAATACTCTGACTCTCGTTCGCAGGCGCCCTCCGGCCTCGTGTAAGACCAGACTAGTTGAGCGTCCCAAGAGGTCAGCCCCTAAAGGAGTCGGATTATCCTGAATTCTCGTTACCCACGTCAAGCAACTGTCAGGGGCAGCTGCTCAATGTGCGGTACGGGTGGTTGCCTGAGACGGAGCCCATTGTCCCGCTGCAGCGATGTCTCGTGGACCGCCGCTGATGACGATGCGTTCGCGCACCAGTCCTGCCGCAGCCAGAAGTGAAGGAACGGCGATCCACGGGGCCTCATCGATCATTAAGACATCGAAGCGCACCCGGCTGAACAAAGGATCGCTCGCGACTCGCATGGCTGTGACGGCAACAACTCGTCGATTCTGCAGGAAGGCCTGGCGGTTTGGATTCTCCTCGGCAGCCATCAGCTCACGAACCTTTTTCGTACCACCGAGTTTTGCGATGTGCTCCTTGAGTCCGTCAAACTCGGTTCGCATCCCTCTGGGAATGGTCGCCTCCGGAGCCAGCTGCTGAATGTTCGTTTTGGCGACATCGAGTTCTTTGTTCAGTTGGTCCATCTGAGCCTGATACAACGCGCAGTACTGTTTGAGGGATTCCGCATTCTTCCCCACCGCCTGCATCGTCAGACGTTGAAACAAGGGTAGGTTTTCGAACTCCTCGAGTGTTTTCCGGACATCGGCCATTCTCACTTGAAGATCTCGCACTTGTGTGACGAGGCGCCATTCCAACAGGCGGACTTCGTCCAGGTCTTGCTGTTTCGCTTCTTTCTGAGACAAAAACGGTGCGAGTTTTCGGAAGCGGTCGTACTTCTGCTTCAAGGAGGCCTTGTCACCCTGTGACTTGGCATAGAATTGATGCCTTTGCGCCTCGAACCCCAGTTCCTGAAGGTCGACGCCGTCGGCTTGCGAAGCAATCGGGAGTTCATACCGAGTGATCCACGTTTTGTGGTTCAGTCCGCCGGCCTTCATGGTACGCCCCACGATCCCTACAATCTCATCGCATGCCTGGTGATCGGGACTGATCAGGAGTATGCGTTTGTTGCCGCGAATGAGTTCCATCGCCAGACTAGCGAGCTTTTGACGGCGGAACGATCGGTCATCCGACCACACCGCTGTGAAGACTGATGAGGCAGAGGGGAATGTTGCGACCTGATCTTCCTGCACCTGTAACAGCGACGCTAACCGCTCGGCCGACCCGAGGTGATATTGGTCCGGCTTCGCCAGCATTTCTTTCAGACGGAAGGTCGACCTAGTGACCAGGCCGGCCTGATCTGGAATGAGAGTGACAGAAGAAACTTCGGCTCCAAGGGCATCGACCAGCTGGACAAGTATGCTGTTCCCGATCTGCTGGAGCACAATTCCTTCCGTCGTGTCCGCTTCGTTGGTGGGGACGATGGACACCGGAAGATCGGCGCATAGCGTGACCTCAGCAGGCACCATAAACTCGTACAGATGGAGATCGCCTGTTGTCTGCAGTAGGCGACCTTGCGACGCCACGACAGGAGCGTCCTGCTCTGTTTCAGACAGACGGACTTGCTCCGCTTCGAGCCGGCTGATCCACGATTCGATGAGGTCCGTTGCAGTCATCGGGACTGAGCTCAGCTGCATTTCACGGCGAGGAAGGGTCATAATAAATGCCCTTCGCGCTACCTGTCCACCATTGGGACCGAGAAGTTGCCCTTGTCTTCACGACCACATCTTGTCTAGAATGAGCGCCTTCTGTGGAGGAACTTGTGAAGGGCTTACGGTTTGAGCGGATTGCCAAAGGACGGCACTACAACGTGGTCTTCCATATCGGCAGCACATACATACCCGTGAGTGATGAGACGATAGAAGAACTCAAAGAACAAAGCCTACTCTCGACCGAACGATTTTTGGACGTCCTCATCGACCGTGTCGGTTATTCATCCTACTTGAAGGATCAGATCCGCAATGAATTGAAAGCGACGGGCGACCCCACCACACAGATCACCGTGCTGCAAGGTGCCATCCGCGAGCTGTAAGGCACGGCTTCGTCGTTCATTAATCGCGCTCGGCGAGCACCGGCTCTATCCCTTCAATCCCCGACCTGCCCTTGCTGGAACAACTGGTTCATGATCTGATTCTTTTTTTCGGGATCGCGATAGTACTTCAGAGCTTTGGTGTAGTTGTCCATCGCGCTCTGGTGCTTGCCACGCAGGGCATAAATTTCAGCGATGCCGTGATAGGCCCGCGCATCTTCTTCATTGCACTTAAGCGCCCGGTTGAACATGTCCGTCGCTTCCTGAAGTCTATGCTTGCCCAATGCCAGCCACCCGAGCGCGGAATGGGCGGGGCCGCAGTCGGGATCGGCGTTGAGTGCGTCTTGGTAACTCTTGTGCGCGAGGTCCAGGCGTCCCCGCACTTCGTACAGTCCACCCAGCGCGAAGTGGACTTCGGCGTCCTGTGGGTTCAGTTTCAAGGCGGTCTTGTAGGACTGCACCGCCGGCTCCATCTTCCCCTGCTCTGCGAGAGCACAGGCGAGATTGGAATGGGCTGCCGAATCGTTGGGCGTGAGCTTCACCACCTCCCGGTATTCTTTGATCGCCATTTCCAGGCGCCCTTGATCTTGATACGCGACCCCAAGATTCATCCGTGCCGGCGCGTAGTTCGGGGCGAGTCGGACGGCTTCACGATACCCCTTGATCGCCATTTCAAGATGGCCGGCCCGTTCGTGAACCTGTGCCAGAAAGTAATGCGGATAGGCGGATTGCGGGAGTAACCGAGCAGCGTCTGAGTAGGGTCTCATGGATTGCTCCGAGTGACCCGATTGCGCCAGAAATATTCCCACGACCAAATAGCAGTAGCCATTGTCCGGATGCCGATCGAGCAGATCCTCCACCCACGTTCCCACGGCCGCAATGTCTTTCGCCACGTCGAGGCAGAGCGCATGGGCTTTCCAGGCATCCGCAAACCGACCCTGCAAGAGATACACGACGTTTCGGGCGAAGAGAGGGCGTGGATCCTTTGCCCCGTCCGGATCTCGGCTCCAATCCAACGACTCAGCGAACAAGGTGTCCCATGCTCCCGCCACGATGGCGGCTTCACATTGTTGCTGATAGGTGCTCATGTCCGATGAGCGGATCTTACCGAGTCAGTGCGTCTTCGACATCAGGTGGTGTCGCCTGGATAGCCTCGCCAAGGAACGGAAATTTCTCGGCCAGCTGCTGTTTCATCTGCCAGGCAACCGTTCTGTACGACCAATGGCCTTTCACACCGGATCGGAGTTTGGCGATATACTCCGCTTCGGCGTAGTCCATCTTGAACAAGCAGCGCACCTTGAAGCCGAACGGAATGGCGTAGAGTGAGGCTTCCTGATCCTTATTCTTGAGCGACTCGATATCCTGACGCACGGCATCCATCGCTTGCCGATACTCCTGATCCAGCCCTGCTTCAATAAGCGGCGGCGGAACGTCATAGCCATGAAGAGTCGTGAAGTTTTGCTGGACTTGCTGGCACCGCCGATGGCGGTGCATATCCCGCCAGGCGCCGATGTCCATCAGGATATCGAAGTTGAATGCATAGCCGCTGCGGAACTCCTTGACCAGTTCATCGTACGGCCCGCGCTGTCTCGTGGCGACTTCGATGGTCGACTGTTTCTCCTTCTCAGACCAGTCTCTCACAACCTCGAGTATCTTCCGGTATGGGGCCTGCGACACGCGATAAAGAAGCGTCGTGACAATTTCGTCAAGCGGCTGATGTGGGTCAATCAGGTCGACCGATTCGACGGTACCCCACGTACCGGGCTGATCCAACCCTGTGCCGCGCAGTGCATCTTTCGCATGACGGGCCAAATCGGAGTACACCGATTCTTGGTACTCATTCGCCTTCGCATGCCGGGCCAGTGTGGGAGCCAGAGGATCGTTCAATCCTGAGGCCTGACCACAGAGTTCGCCCCATAGATTCACCGGCGGCCGCTCGCAGGCCCCTTTCAAATCCTCACCGATCCCCCGCAGTTCCGGCAATTGCGACGACAACAGGCGCGTCATCTGTTTTTCCAGGGTCCGGATGCTCACGACTTGCCCTACGTTGGTCTTTGCCGCAAGAGGAAGCAGGTAACGGGTGATATCAAACGCTCGTGCCCCGATTGTCCTCTGATAATCGGCCGTTTTCATGGACTCCGGACGCGGCTCCCGTTCAGAGAGGAATGCGATCAGAGGATCGTGCAGCAATCGATAAATTTCAGACAGACTGCGGAGAATGCCTTCATAGAGGGCTTCCGTTTCGCTGCCTCGGATCTGGCCCGGCACAAACCACCTGCTCGAGGCAAAATTCTGATAGCGGCTCGATTTCGCCTGGCCGTCCCAGAGCGCCTCGTCCTCCAAACGAATGGCGGCGAGTTCCGAGATGTCTTCAAAACAGATGATGACGTGGCCGAGATCGGCGATCGACGCATGACCGTAATCGAAGTAAAACTGCTCCCAGAACTTTTCCGAGGAATGTCCATGAACCCACCGGATGCTGTCTTCGATGGAATCCGGCGACCGGCTGTAGCGGGCCAGCGCATAAGCAGATTTCTCCGGGGGCATGGGAGCGATGGCCACGACTCGGCGACCTGATTGGTCTTGACTCATAAAAAGGCTTTCACATCGTATCGAACTATAGGTCGCGCACTATACCTCTCACGTCAACATGGCGCAAGTTGCCGGTCCGTTGCCGGTCCGTTGACTTGCCTCGAAAGGCGTCGCTATAGTCCGTACGAACTGTGTTCTGTAACACGCATCCTCGTATGGAGGTGGTGACCAGATGTCCCTGATCAAGGGCATTAAAGGTGTCAAAGATCTGCTGCCGGAAGAGACGCCCCGTTGGCGCCTTATCGAAGAGGCTGCCAGACGGTGGGCCCACCGCTATGGATTTCATGAAATTCGCATTCCGATCTTTGAAGTCACAACATTGTTTGCACGGAGCATCGGCGCATCGACCGACATTGTCGAGAAGGAAATGTACACGTTCCAGGACCGGGACGGTACCTCTCTGACCCTTCGACCTGAAGGAACCGCCGGGACAGTGCGAGCCTATATCGAGCACAATCTCGCTGCGATCCCCGTTCCTCAGAAATATTTCTATTTCGGACCGATGTTCCGTCACGAGAGGCCTCAAGCAGGCCGGCTGCGGCAATTTCATCAGTTTGGTGTCGAATCGCTTGGAATGGCTGATCCCCAGGCCGATGTGGAGGTCATTGCCCTCCTCTGGCGAATCCTGTCTGACCTGGATCTACCCGGTCTCACCTTGGAGATTAACAACCTCGGCTATACAGCTGATCGAGACACCTATCGGCCCCACCTCGTGAGTTACCTCAAGCAGCATGAATCCGGCCTTTGTGCGAATTGCAGACATCGCATCGAAGCGAATCCTCTGCGCGTCCTTGACTGCAAAGTCCCTGAGTGTCGGGCGATTACGGAGACGGCTCCGCGGTTAACCGACTCCCTTTCCGAGGCAGCTCGTTCGTACTTCGCACGAGTCTTATCCGGCCTTGATGTCGTGAAGATTCCCTACTCGTTGAATCATCGGCTCGTTCGAGGTCTTGATTACTACAACCTCACCACTTTTGAGGTTACTGCGACCAACTTGGGGGCTCAGAATGCTGTGGGGGCAGGCGGACGGTACGATGCATTGGTTGAAACGCTCGGAGGGCCATCTACCCCGGCTGTGGGTTTTGCCGTCGGTCTTGAAAGAGTAACGATGTTGTTGCCTGAGTACACGATTAAAAAGATTCCACGTGCTGTGACTGTGTATGTCGCGGGCTTCGGCGGTGACGGTGCTGTGGCTGGCCTCACGGCTCTCGAAGAACTTCGTCTTGCCGGGCTCCAAGCTGTCTCTGATTTTCGATCCATAACCTTGAAGACTCACTTACGACAGGCAGATCGTCTGGGCTGTCGGTTCACCCTCATCATCGGCGATGACGAAGTCGCGAAAGGGTCAGGTATTCTTCGCGATATGGAGACCAGGGTACAGTATGATGCGAGTCTCTCCGCTCTAAGTCCTCAGATTCACTCTCTCGTTTCCGGCTCCTGAAGCGCCCATTTTTCAGGTTGACTTTCTGCAGAAAACCACTTATTCTCCAGTGATATGTAAAAATGTAACTATATAAAATTAATCGTAAATTCCTGTGAATTCAAAGAAGATAGGTTTCCTCCTGGCTCTTCCCCCATCACACAGTAGTGCTGAGACTGTTCATGGGCTTGCGCGCGCAGCCCTAGATGCCGGCCACGATGTCTATCTGTATCTCATTGATGAAGGCGTGAAGAACATCCACACCGAGCACTACCGAGGTCTCGCCCAAGCAGGGGCCCGCGTTTTTGCATGTGCTTATGGGTGTCAACAACACCACGTTCCAACGGCGACCATTGATCCGAAGATGTCACTCTGCGGCCTCGTCGTGCTGTCTGGAATTATAGATGCCTGCGATCCGTTTTTGTCGTTCACCTGAATATCCTCATTCATGGCGAAAAATATAGCTGTTGTTATTCAGGAAGATCCTCGAAAGACTCATAGGCCCGTCGAGGCCTTGCGTATTGCGCTCGGTCTTGCGGCGGGATCTCATACGACAACGGTTGTGCTTCTTGGGGAAGCTGCTCGTCTTCTCTCGGAGGAGACTGACGACATCATCGATGTCGATATCCTCGAAAAATATCTTCCCTCGATTGAACAGCTCGAAATCCCTGTTGTTCTACAAGACAGACCAGACCGGATACCAGTTCGGGACGAATTCTCCACCAGACGAGAAAATGACGAAACGATCAGGTCCCTTGTCGGATCCATGGACTGCGCACTCGTTTTTTGATTCGGGAGATTCTTCTATGCCGGCGCTCGTCTACGTTGTTCGTTCTCCGCTTCAGAGTCTGTCCCCTGCCCTCCTCTCCTGGGACAGTTCTGCAGTGGTGCTTTCGGTGGAAGATCCCCTTCTTCCAGGAAAAGTATTGCGTGCAGCGACTAGCACCCGATTAATGGAAGGGGAGCGGTTGTCCTATGAACAGGTGTTGGCGATAGTCCTTGAGAGCAAGGTTGTGACTCTTTGACTCCGAAGCTTTGGAGTAAAGAAAATTCGTAGTGGTAGGAGTAGGAGTAGGAAAGTGAATAGGGTGTATAAGTACAATATTGTTGATATCATTGATTAAATATAGCTATCTAATAAAGGATAACCTTGTGGATTATTTCTTTATGGAAGAGGTGGAACCTGTGAAGAGTTTGGGAAGGGGAAGTAGAGTGCTGACAGGGGTGTCTTCATAAGCTCGACATGACGCAGTGCGACATGGTAGTCACCATTGCTTTTTGGTAGGTATGTAACGGATGAGAAGATGGTTGTCCACAGGTGTGAATAATCCTGTGTATAAGGATTTTGACAGGTT